>JBFXHW010000028.1:0-15815 GCA_050176605.1 Sphingobium sp.
GCATGGGAGCTGGCGGGCAACTATCCGGCCATTCTCGATGACAGCGTGGTGGGCGAGAGCGCACGCAGCCTGTTTGCGGACGCGACAGCGATGCTCGACCGCATCGTTGAGGAGAAATGGCTGGTGGCGAAAGGCGTGGCCGCCTTCTGGCCTTGCCGCCGCGAAGGTGACGACGTCATTATCCACATGCCGCAGGCGGATGGCGAATATCGCCATGTGCGCATGCCGTTCCTGCGTCAGCAGATCGCCAAGCGCGAAGGCCGCGCGAATATGTGCCTGGCCGATTTCATCAGCACGGACGGCGACTGGATCGGCGGCTTCGCGGTTACGGCCGGCCACGGTATCGAGCCGCACCTCGCCGAATTTCGTGCGCGGCACGACGATTACAGCGACATCATGCTGAAGGCACTGGCCGACCGCCTTGCCGAAGCATTCGCCGAGCGGTTGCATCAGCATGTCCGGACGGAGCTTTGGGGTTATGCCGCCGAGGAGCAGTTCGGCAACGACGCACTGATCAAGGAGGAGTATAGCGGCATCCGCCCTGCCCCCGGCTATCCCGCCTGCCCCGATCACAGTCAGAAGCCGACGTTGTTCGAAATGCTGGACGCGAGGCGCCACACCGGCATTCGCCTGACCGAAAGCTTCGCGATGCTGCCGACAGCGGCCGTCTCCGGCTTCTATTTCGGTCATCCTCAAAGCCAGTATTTCGGCGTTGCACGGATCGGTCGGGACCAGCTGGAGGATTATGCCGTCCGCCGCGATGTCGATATCGAGACGGCAGAACGCTGGCTGCGGCCGAATCTGGACTGAACTCCCGGCCGGGATAGCATTTGCGCGCGCGGCACATTATGCCGTCGGCATGCGTTCAGGACCTGCCATCGCCCTCATCGGAACAGGCTTCGCGCTTGCGACCGCCTCCGCCGCATCGCCCGACAGGCCCTTTACCGTAACAGAAACCGGGCAAGGCTTTGCGCGACTGTCAGACGCGTTAGCCGCCATCGGCGACGGACAGGCCACTGTCCTGATCGCCCCGGGCACATACCGGCAATGCGCTGTCCAGGAGGGTGGAGCGATAGCCTATCGCGCCGCCGAACCGGGCACCGCGATCTTCGATGGCGTCGCCTGCGAGGAAAAGGCAGCGCTGGTGTTGCGGGGGCGCAGCGCGAGCATTGACGGCCTCGTCTTCCAGAATCTTGCGGTTCCGGATGGAAACGGCGCGGGAGTCCGGCTGGAGCGCGGCGACCTGACCGTCTTCGGAACGACCTTCCGAAACAGCGAGGAGGGCATCCTCACCCATGACGATCCGTCCGCCACGCTTCGCATCGACCGTTCGACATTTTTCCGTCTCGGCCGCTGCGATCGGGATCTCGACTGCGCACACGGCGTCTATGCCAATCATTATGGACGCCTGATCGTCACCAACAGCCGGTTCGAGGCCGGCAATGGCGGCCATTATGTGAAGAGCCGCGCCGCGCGCGTCGACATCATCGGCAACAGCTTCGACGACAGCCGGGGCCACCTCACCAATTATATGATCGACCTTTCGAACGGATCGGCCGGTATTATTGCCGGCAATGTCATGGTGCAGGGGCGCGACAAGGACAATTACAGCGCCTTCATCACTGTAGCGCCCGAAGGCCGGGAATATGACAGCTCTTCGCTCGTCATCGAAAAGAACAATGCCTCCTTTGTGCCGGGCCTGAGCCGCCCTAGCACTTTCGTCGCCAACTGGACCGACGACCGGCCCCGCATTTCAGACAACAGCCTCGCGCCGGGAATAAAGCTGACGGACAGGCGCTGACCTGTCAGGCCATCGCATCATCGCGAACCCGGGCAACGGGCGGCGATCCGGCAAACGACGATCCGACGCACGCCAGGATCATGATCGCCACGGCCACCCATTGCAGCAGCGTGAGCCGTTCACCAAGAATCAGAAAGCCGCCCAACGCCGCCGCCGCGGGATAACCACTCAGGAGGATACCGAAGGCGCGCCTGCCCAGCCTCTCCAGCGCTTTCATTTCCAGCGCATAGGGGACCATGCTCGATAATATTGCAACGACCAACCCGGCAGCAAGCACGCTACGGCCAAAGAGTTCCGTCCCTGCTGTCCAGAGTCCAAATGGCATTGTCACGAAACAGGCCGCGATCAGGCCGATGGTAACCGCCGTTCCCGTCCTCACTTCGGATGCTGACTTGCCGACATGGATGTAAAGTGCCCAGCAAACTGCCGCCGCGAGGGAGAAAACAACGCCGAACGGATCAAGCGGGTGGTCTAGGGCCTGCCAGGGCATCAGCATGAGCAGGCTGCAGACAGCAATGCAGAACCACAAAAGCTGGACGACTGACCGAGACGTTATCAGCACCACAGCCAGCGGACCTGCCATCTCGATCGTAACCGCCAGTCCGATAGGAATACGCGCAAAAGCTTCATAAATGAGGAGGTTCATGCTTCCCATTATGAAGCCGTAGAGAATAAGAACACGCAATTGCCGCCCGCTGATCGGGGTACGCCACGCGCGGGTCAAGGCCAGCAGAAGAAGCGCAGCAATGCTGGTGCGAAGTGCGGCCAGTCCCGCCGGGCCAGCGATGACGAACAACCCCTTTGCCGACGCTGCGCCGATAGTGGAGGAAATCTGCGCGCCGATCATCGCCAGATAGGCAATGGCAGCGTTCCTTTCAGCGGTAGCGTCAGACAATTCCTGCATGATCAATGCGGAACGCGTGGAATATGCGGGATAGAGCTAGGCATGCGCGGTGGCTCTATCCCGGTCTTCAGAGAGAGGAAAGTGAGACCCGCTATTGCCACGATAGCCCCGGCAAGAATCACGAGCGCGGTGCGCCACGCAGCGAACGGGTGCGGTGCTATGACGGCTGGCGTTTCTTTGGTAACGCGCGATGCTGCAAGAGCCGACGCGCGCTCCCACCACAGCTCCAGCCGATCCGTGACATCGCCGAGCGGTCCCTCCTCATCGGCGGTATCGAGTGAATTGAGCGCAATGCGATACCGGTCCGCCGCCAGATCGAATTCGGCGAACAGATAGCCGGGCGAGCGATAACGGCGCAGGCCAAGCCAGATATAGCGATCCCTGGGGAAGGAGACATGGGCGTCCCAATCCGTGCCGAGCAGGTTGCACAATATGCGATCGCCCTGGACCTCGACCACGCGCGGCGTGCTCGCCCACTGACTCGCGGCCCATTCGACCGGATTGATGTCAACGCGTATCGACCCGTCAGGTGAAAAGTCGCTATGCACCGACCCCTGCGTATCAACCGGAATGACCGCAGGTGCGGGACGCGAGAGGGTCTGCGGTGCGGGTTGCGCCGAACCAGCGGCTTCTGGACGTGCTGTGGCCTCCGGTTCGCGCTGAGGATGTTTGCGCCGGATCGCAAACCCGATAGCGAAACCGGCACCGCAAATCACCATCCATGGCATGACGATGATCGTGCCGATCAACATCACCGCGAACGCAATGTTGTAAAATGGCTCTCCAGGCCCGGAACTGAAAAGCGTTCCCAATGCCATCACACCCACCATCAGGATCGCGGGCGCGAAAAGCCAGAGCAGCATATTCCGCACCAGCCGTTTGCCGGACGAACGCACAACCATGAACGCGCTTGCGCCGACCAGCAGCAGGCCGACAATTATCAATTGAAAGATCTGACCGGTCTGTTCCATCGCCTTCCCCCCCACTCAAGCAGATCAGATCAGACGGAAACGCGTGTCCCGTCAATCGCCCCTTTATGTCGTCCGCGCGAAAAGCCCTGAACGAGGCGCTTCCATACGTTGACTTTTCGGCCGCCTTTCCCTATCGGCACCGGTCTGATGTGGCGGCTGTCGGCAGAAACCCTGCCAGGCGGCCCCTTTTTGTCATGCATGATTCGATTTTTGAGGAAATGAGCGATGAAGCGCACCTTTCAGCCGAGCAATCTGGTCCGCAAGCGGCGCCACGGATTCCGCGCCCGCATGGCGACGGCGGCCGGCCGCAAGATTCTGCGCGCGCGCCGTGCGCGCGGCCGCAAGAGCCTGTCTGCCTGAACCAGAACCCGGCCGGGTTCCCACCGGGCATCATCCGCCGCCGAGCGGACTTTCTTGCCTGCAACAAGGGACGGCGCCAGCCCATGCCCGGCTTCGTCCTGCTGGTGCGGGACCGCCGTGACGGCGATGAAGCCATGCGCCTCGGCATAACAGTCACGAAGAAGATCGGCGGCGCTGTCGTCCGCAACCGGATGAAGCGCCGGTTTCGTGCCTTGGGCCGGCAGGTGCTACCGGCGTTCGGCATCGCGGGCGCCGATCATGTGCTGATTGGTCGCGATGGCGGGGTGGAACGCGATTTCGGACTGCTCGCCACAGAGCTTCAAAAAGCCCTCCAAAAAGTTCGGCGGGCCGACGCGGAAAAGCGGTCACCGCAATGATCGCGCGCCTTCTCATGGGAGTAGCACGGTTCTGGCAGATCGGGCCTTCGCGCGTCCTGCCACCTTCCTGCCGCTATCATCCGAGCTGCTCGCAATATGCTATCGAGGCCCTGCAAAAATATGGCGCGCTTCGGGGTAGCTGGCTGGCGCTGAAACGGCTATTGCGCTGCCATCCATGGGGCGGGTCGGGTTTCGACCCCGTCCCGTGACCATGAAAAAATGAGAGTTGAAGCCGGGGAGCTGATCCAGAGTGGACGACAAGCGTAATATCATCCTTGCGATCGTGCTGAGCGCGGCAATCCTGTTCGGCTGGCCCTATATCGCGGAGCGGCTTTTTCCCGGTGCAATGAACAAGGCGGAAAAGCAGGTCGCCCAGCAGCAGCAGGAAAGCTCGGCGCCTGGCGCTCCTGCTCCTGCTGCCGCTCCACAAGCGCCGCGCGAGCGCGCCGCCGTGCTGAAGGAAAGTCCGCGCGTCGCGATCGAGACCCCGAAACTGCGCGGCTCCATCTCATTGAAGGGCGCGCGCATCGACGACATCATATTGCCGACCTATCGGCAACAGCTCGACAAGGCATCGCCTCCCGTTCGCCTGTTCTCGCCGGCGGGCGCGAAAGAAGCTTATTTCGCCGGGTTCGGCTGGTCGGGTGACGGCCTTAAGGCCCCCGATGCCAATACAGTCTGGCAGGCGAGCGGAAGCAGGCTGACGCCTGCAACGCCGGTCACGTTGCGGTGGGACAATGGCGCGGGCCAGCTTTTTGAAATCGCCCTCTCGGTCGACGACAACTACATGATTTCGGCGAAGCAGACGGTGACGAACCGGAGCGCAGGCACCATCGGAGTCCGGCCCTATGGCTATATCAGCCGAGCCGAGAAGTCGACCGATCCCGACACCTGGACCATCCATGTTGGACCGATGGGTGTCTTCAACGGTGCCGCAGATTATGACGTCAATTACAAGGATCTGGATGAAGGTACTGGCCCGGCGTCGATTGGCAGCACCGGCGGCTGGATCGGTTTTACCGACAAATACTGGCTGTCCGCGCTCGTTCCGGACCAGAAGACAGCCTTTGACGGCGAGTTTCGCAAGGCAAGCAACGGCGGTTATCAGGCAGATTTCAGCCTGAAGCCAACGCTTCTCGCGCCCGGTAAATCGGTAACCCAGATCTCGCGTCTCTTCGTGGGCGCGAAGGAAGTCAAAACGCTGGAAGCCTATCAGGATGCCGGCGTTACCCTGTTTGATCGCGCGATCGACTGGGGCTGGTTCTACTGGTTCGAAAAACCGATCTTCGCCCTGCTCCACTGGCTGTTCACTCAGATCGGCAATTTCGGCGTGGCGATCATCTGCCTCACCTTCATCGTTCGCGGGCTGATGTTCCCGATCGCGCAGAAGCAGTTCGCCTCCATGGCAGCCATGCGCGCAATCCAGCCAAAGATGAAGGCGCTTCAGGAAAAGCACAAGGACGACAAGCCGACCCTGCAACGCGAACTGATGGACCTTTACAAGAAGGAGAAGGTCAACCCCTTCTCGGGCTGTCTTCCGATCTTCCTGCAGATTCCGATCTTCTTCGCGCTCTACAAGGTGCTGCAACTCACCATAGAAATGCGGCATCAGCCGTTCGCGCTGTGGATCAAGGACTTGTCCGCGCCCGATCCGCTTCATGTGCTGAACCTGTTCGGCCTGCTGCCGTTCACGCCGCCAGCGTTCCTTGGCATCGGCATACTCGCGATCATCCTGGGCATTACCATGTGGCTGCAGTTCAGACTGAACCCCGCTCCGATGGACGAGATACAGAAACAGATGTTCGCGATCATGCCCTGGATGATGATGTTCATCATGGCACCGTTCGCGACGGGCCTGCTGATCTACTGGATCACCTCGAACATGCTCACCATCGCGCAACAGAGCTGGCTTTACAGCAGGCATCCGCAGTTGAAGCAGGCCCCGGCGAAGTGAGCGATGACGGGGCCGAAGCGGACATGATCGAACAGGCCCGGCGCATTTTCGCCGGGCCGGTCACGTTTCTGAAGTCCGCCCCGGCGCTCAAATTCCTGCCCGATCCGGTTGTCAAGGAAGTCGCCTTTGCCGGGAGGTCGAATGTCGGCAAGTCCTCGCTCCTGAACGCGCTGACGAACCGGAACGGCCTTGCGCGCACGTCCAACACGCCCAGCCGCACGCAGGAGCTCAACTTCTTCGATGTGGGGGACCCACCACTGTTCCGGCTGGTGGACATGCCCGGCTATGGCTATGCCAAGGCACCGAAGGATGTCGTGAAGCAATGGCGCTTCCTCGTAAACGACTATCTGCGCGGTCGCGTGGTGCTGAAGCGCGCGCTGGTGCTGATCGACAGCCGCCATGGCATCAAGGATGTCGACCGCGAGGTGATGAAGATGCTCGACGATGCTGCCGTCAGCTATCGGCTGGTAATGACCAAGGCTGACAAGGTGAAGGCGAGCGAGCTTGCGGCGGTGATCGATCGCACTACCGCCGAAGCGCGCACCCGGCCCGCAGCCCATCCGGATATCATCGCCACTTCATCCGAAAAAGGCATGGGGATTGCGGACTTGCGTGCAGCCGTCATTGCGGCGCTGGACTGAGCGGGAGGACGCGATGTTGAAGATCATCCTGGGGAACAAGGCCTATTCAAGCTGGTCGCTGCGCGGCTGGCTGGCCGTCAGGCAGTCCGGCCTCCCCTGTGAGGAAGTGGTTGTTTCCATGTTCGATGCGGATTGGCCGTCGCGAAAGGCGGAGCCCGATCTTGCAGCATCGGCGGGCAAGGTGCCCACGCTATGGGACGGCGATGTCGCGGTTTGGGACAGCATGGCGATTCTTGACTATCTCGACGGCATCACGGGCGGCACGCGCTTCTGGCCGCAGGACAAGGCGGCGCGTGCACTTGCCCGTTCAATGGCGGCGGAAATGCACAGCGGCTATGTTCCGCTGCGCGTCGCCTGCCCGATGAACGTACGGCGCGTTTTTGCAGAACAGACCCCAAGCGACGCGGTATTGGAAAATCTCGCACGCATCGAGACGCTGTGGAACGATGCACGCACCCGTTTCGGCACTGATGGCCCCTATCTCTTCGGGGCATTCGGAGCGGCGGACATCATGTTCGCGCCTGTCGCGTTCCGCATCCAGGGCTATCAGCTTCCCGTGGGTGAGGCCGCTTCAACCTATGTCCGCGCGATGCTGGAGCATCCCTGGATGGCCGAATGGACCAGCGCAGCGAACGTCGAAAGCTGGATACTCGAACAGTATGAGCGTGGACCGGACTATAGCTGACGGTCGGGCCGAAAAGCTTGCGAGTGCTCCGAAAACAGAATCGTTCACTCCTTCCGGCAGATATGCAGGTCGGGCATATCGCGGTCCGAGGCTAGTTGGTTGAACGCCGCAGGTCGACTACCGGATTATCAAGCATCAGCTGGTAGTGGCGCATGTGAGCGATGTGGATCTCCCTCAATGCCGGAGTGGTCGAGCGTTCTGCAAGATTGCGGCACCGTTCCAGCCGAGTTCTGATATATTGGGGGTCGAGATGAAGCGCCATGTGGTCCTCCGGGTTGCCACCTCTGAACACTGGAGCTTTCTTGCGGTTCCGCTTTCGGGAACCACAATCGACCTTAATACCCCCCTTACTGTTTCGCGCCGCTGACCCTGTCCAGTTGGCAGGCCGTCCAAGCAGAACGGTCCCGTGGCTGAGGCTCAAATTTAAGGCCCTGATTTGCAGCAAGCACGCGCACGCGTCTTTTTCTCTTGGTTTTTATGAAGATTTTCAAAGTTGGCTGGGGCGGCAGGATTCGAACCTGCGCATGGCGGTACCAAAAACCGCTGCCTTACCGCTTGGCTACGCCCCAACGCGTCTGAAGCGCCGTTCGCGCCGATGCTGCGCATATAACGGCTGCATCGCGAAAGGGAATATGAGAATTACCCTGCTTCGCCGAACAGATGCAACGAATGCAACCAGCTGGCGCTTGCCAAGCGACGCGGATACGGCCAACAACTATGGCGATGGCAACCACCGGATCCACTGCATCGCCGCTGTTCCTGCGTGAGGACGAGATTCGCCGCGGTATCGAGCTGCTCTATTTCGGATACAGCAACCTCACACGCTCGATCGACACGGACCTTGCAAAACAGGGTCTGGGGCGCGCGCATCATCGCGCACTTTATTTCATCGCGCGACAGCCCGATCTGATCATCAGCGACCTGCTGGCGCTGCTCGCGATCACGAAACAGTCGCTCGGGCGCGTGCTCACCGATCTGATCGAACGCGGTCTGGTCGAAAGCAGGCCCGGCAAACAGGACCGCAGGCAGAAACTCCTGCGCCTGACGCAGGAAGGTATCGAACTCGAAGCCGTACTGTTCGATGCATTGCGAGCCAAGATGTCGTCGGCCTATGTGCAGGCAGGACAGGGATCGGTTGCGGGATTCTGGCAGGTGTTGGAAGGGCTTGTTCCCGAAGCGGATCGCAAGATGGTGCTCGCGCTTCGCAGCCGTTGAAAATAGCTAGCCGCTCAACCGGTCGAGCTCTTCGCCCCGGTCGCGCGCTGCCCGCAACACGTCGGTCATCAGCGACAAAAGCCTGTCGCCCTCGTCCATGACATCGAGACCCTCGCGGGTCATGCCGCCCTTGCTCGCCACCCGGTCGGCAAGTGTCCCCGGATCAACATCGCCAGAAGCCGCCAGCGCCGCCGCCCCCTCCACGGTCGCGAGTGCCAGCCGCGCCGCCCGGTCCTGCTCCATGCCCAGCGCCGCCGCTGCCGCCGCCAGCGTATCGACGAAACGGTAGAGATAGGCCGGGCCGCATCCCGCCAGCGCAGTCACGAGGTTGAATCCCGATTCATCGTCAAGCCATTCGACAAGGCCGAGCGGCGCGAGCAACCTTTCGACGATGGATTGGCCCGGAACGTCGGCGGCCGTGGAAGCGAAGGCCGCGCACACACCCTTGCCGAGCGCGACAGGCATATTGGGCATGACACGGACGATCGCTGCGTCTCCCGCCCCCCCCAACGCCATATCCAGCCGTCTGACCGTCACCCCGGCCAGCAGTGAAACCAGCAAGATATCCTTGCGCCAAAGCCGCTCCAGAACCGGCGCAACGTCCGCCAGTTGCTGCGGCTTCATACCCAGCATCACGAGGGCATTTTCCGGCAGAACAGAAGGAAAGGCGGAAACAACTGCAATATCCTCGCCGACGGCCCTTCCGCTTGGCCGCAGCACGGTGATGAGGTTGCGCCGTAATCCCCGATCGAGCCAGCGCGCGAGCATCGCGCCCGCCATGTTGCCGCACCCAACCAGAAAAAGAGGGCGGTCGAAGCTTTCGAGGGTCGTCATCGGCCTGACTGCCCCTGCCGGTCAGGCTTCGCCGCGCGTTTCGATCATGCTCGCGGCAATGGCGTCGGCTGGCGACTTGTCGCCCCATAGCACGAACTGGAAAACCGGGTAGAAGCGCTCACATTCGTCGAGCGCCGCCTCGACGAGCAACTGGGCCTGCTCGATGCTCAGCGTGTCGCCGCCACTCAGCAGGGCCGCATGCCGGAACAGCACGACGCCGCTGTTCGACCAGAGCTCGAAATGCCCCATCCAGAGCTGTTCGTTGATAAGTCCGATCGCCTCGTAAATGGCACTGCGCTTGTCCTCCGACACGCGGATATCGGGCAAAACCAGAAGCTGAAGCACCTGATCTTCCTCGCGCCAGATCGCGCGGATCTCATATTGAGTCCAGCTTCCCTGCGTGGTCGTGGCGATCTCGTCCTCGCCGCATTGCTGGCACGGCCATCCGTTCGCCTCGAAATAACTGGCGAGCATGTCCAACGGCTCGGCCTCGTTGCCGTCAGCCTCGAATTCGTCATTGCTCATCATCGGCTCAGACTCTCAGCCCCCCTCACGTCTTCAACCCGGCGTCTATCACTATGCCCAGGCAAGCATACAGCAAAAGCGTGGAGAAAGCTGTGGATAAATTGTCGATAAGGTTGTTTCTCAACCTTTGGGCGCACGCGATGGACGGTCAGCCGCCTTCTTGGCGGCCGGCTTCTTGCCCTCCAGCGCCTCGAGACGGGCCTTGAGCGCTTCTACCTCTTCCCGCGCTGCCGCCGCCATCGCTTTCACGGCGTCGAACTCCTCGCGGCTGACAAAATCCATTCCCGCGACCCATTGCTTCGCCCGCTCACGGGCGTTCGCTTCAAATTCCCGGCCCATTCCGGCGATGGTACCGGCCGCGCCATTGATCACCTTTCCAAGGTCATCGAAAAATCGGTTTTCACTCTGCATCGTCTGTCGTCCTTCAAATCGCCATATCTATATGGGATTTGGCGCCCGGCACCTCAAGCCCGGACGCATCCGGATTGAGCTGATCAATGCTCTGGTTGAGCATCGCGGCGAAGATAAGCCAGGCCAAGTAGGGCAGCATCAATATGGCCGCGACTGGACGAATGCGCGCAAACAGCCACGCCGTAACCGCCGACAGCGCAAAAATCAGGAGAATGAGCCAGAACGCCTCGGTCACCATATGATAACGGAAAAAGACCGGAGACCACGCATAGTTGGCGGCAAGCTGCAACACGAAGAACAGGATTGCGACACCCCGGAACCGCGCCCCGCGTGCATGAAGGATCATCGCCAGCGAAAGCCCCAGCAGCAGGTAAAGCAATGACCATGCGACAGGAAACACCCAGCCCGGCGGCATGAAATCGGGCTTTGCCAGCGCCGCGAACCAGCGATTGCCATAACCGCTGCCCGCCATCCTTCCGGACAGGAAACCCAGAAACATGATCGTCGGAACGGTAAACAGCGCCCATCGCAAATAGGACATGCGAAGCTGACTCTGTGAAGCTATTTCGTTCATCCGACTCAGTCTCTCCGCCGATACGGTTCCAGGCAGGACAACCGAAGACAGCCCGTCGAATCCGCCTTGCCTACAGGGTGATTTTGGAAAGATTTTCGCTGCACCGCAAGGCGTATGTCCGCTGCGCGCCGGATAGAACCTGCTTTTGCGTCCCGAATCAGGTCATGCCGCAGACGGGCGTCGCGCGGCGATCAGAAATTCGACATTGCCCTCGGGACCAGTGATCGGGCTGGTTTCCACCCCCGCCACGACCCAACCTTGCCCCGTAAGCCAACCCTCCACTTCTTCGCATACGCGCTGGTGAACCGCCGGATCGCGCACCACGCCGCCCTTTCCGACCTCGCCTCGCCCGGCCTCGAACTGAGGCTTGATAAGAGCCAGGAGCCGTGCACCCGGTGCAGCAAAGGAAAGCGGCCTTTCCAGTACCTTGGCGAGCGAAATGAAGCTCGCGTCGCAAACGAAAAGATCGATCGACTCAGGGATATGCTCAGCCGTCAATATGCGTGCGCTGGTCTGTTCGAGGACGATCACACGCGGGTCGCTGCGCAGCTTCCAGGCGAGCTGGTTGGTGCCGCTGTCGACCGCATAGACCCGCTCCGCGCCGTTTGTCAGCAACACATCGGTAAAGCCGCCGGTCGAGCTGCCGACGTCCATCGCGACAATGCCAGCGACATCCCAGCCGAACGACTCAAGACCATGGGCCAGCTTTATACCCCCGCGCGACACCCAGGGATGATCGCGGCCGCGCACCTCAATCGGCGCATCCGTTGCCAAAGCTTGCCCCGCCTTGTCGATCTTGCGCTCACCGCTGAAAACCAGACCGGCGAGGATCAACGCCTGCGCGCGGCTCCTGCTCTCGGCAAGTTCCCGGTCGACGAGGAGCTGATCGGCCCTGATCTTGCCTTTCATCCCCTATGCCCGGCGAGATCGGTAAGTTGGGAAGGCGTCAGTATCTGCGGCAGCACCTGCGCTTCGTTGCCCGGCGTATACCAGAGATAGAGTGGCACCCCAGAGCGGCCATGCTCGGCAAGAAAACGGCTGATTTCGGCATCCGCGTTGGTCCAGTCGCCGACCATCACCTGCACACCAGCCTCATCGAAGGCGCGCCGCACCTCGTCGCGATCGATCGCCGCTGCCTCATTTGCCTTGCATGTGATGCACCAGTCCGCCGTGAAGTAGAGGAAAACTGGCTTTCCGGCGCCACGCAGTTCCGCGAGCCGCGCGACACTGAACGGGATCGAGTTGTCGCCCTGCATTTCCCCCCGGGGCTGCGGCGGATTTTTCGCTGTCCATGCCATTCCACCGATCGCGAGCGCCAGCGCAGCCGAACCGAGCATCCATCCGGTCGGACCTGCCTTCCCCGCCCGCTGGTGCGCACCCAGCCACCACAGCAACAGACCGACCGCAAGAGCGAGCGTCAGGCCCAGCGTCATCGCCTGAACACCGCCCTGCCGCCCGAGCAGCCAGACAAGCGCAAGCGCGGTCAGGAACATCGGCACGGCCATTATGTGTCGGAACGTAGCCATCCATCGCCCCGGTTTGGGGAGCCACCGCGCCAGCGCAGGAACGAAGGCGATGAGCAGGAATGGCAGGGCGAGGCCGAGGCCCAGCCCCGCGAAAATGGCGAGCGCAGCGGCTACCGGCAGCACCAATGCCGCGCCAAGTGCCGCGCCCATGAACGGCCCGGTGCATGGCGTAGCGACAAATGCCGCCAGCGCCCCGGTCCAGAAGGATCCTGTCACCCCTCCCCGCTCCGCAAGGCTATCGCCAGCAGTAAAGGCGCCAATATCGAACAGACCGGCAAGATTGAAGGCAATCGCCGTCACCAGCAGCAACAGCAGCAGGATGATTTCCGGCCGCTGAAGCTGGAATGCCCATCCCACCGCCTCACCCCCGGCCCGCAGACCGAGAAGTACACCGCCCAGAGCGAGACACGTCACTACTGCGCCCACCATATAGGCCAGGGCATCACGCCGCGCCGCCGCGCCGCCTCCACCGGATTTGGCAAGACTGAGCGCCTTCAGGCTCAGGATCGGAAAAACGCAAGGCATGATGTTGAGCAGCAGGCCGCCCAGAATTGCGCCGCCCAGCGCCAGCGCCACCGTCGCGAGGCCTGAACGCAGCGGTTTGTCCTGCGCGAACCCCGCACCTACTGGCTCGCCGTCCGGCGGAACAGTGCCTGATGGCGCCGTCAGTAAAAAGCCTCGATGAGGCCCGGTTTTTATCAGTCCTTCGATCTTTCCGATCTGGCCGTGTCCCGCCTTGCCGTTCAGGATCAGCAAGTCGCCGCTGCGGCTGAACTTCTGCGGCGCCGCATAATCGACCGCGCCATCCGTCAGAGCGAAGAACCAGGGGTCGGAAACATCGGCGCCGCGCGGGAAGGGAATGGCGAGGCGGAAATTCTCGTCATCCCGTGCGTAACGCGCCTCCGCGTTCAACGGTCGAGGGAGCCTGGCACGATACCCGTCGAAGAGCGTCCTGCGCGCGGCGGGAATCGCGCCATCTCCGACCTTCAGGTCCAACGTCAGTCGCGCGCTTTCCGGGACGCATATCTCGTCGGTGCAGGCTAACCATTCCATCTTCACGCCAATTGGCAGCCGCGTGCCGGGTCGGAGCTGCGGCGAGAGGCTGAGCGCGCCGAGAACCGCGTAGGATTCCTCGTACACATGATTCATGATGCCCGCGACGAGGAGCGTTTCGGGTACCGGATAGTCGATTTTGGCGGCGGTCACGCCATCCGGCAGATCCCAGTGCAGTTTGATGCCGAGGCCCGCATCGCCGGGATTTTCCCAATATCCATGCCAGCCCGGCTCGGTTTCCATTTCAAAGGCGATTGCGACACGCGATCCCGCAGCGGGTACATCGCTCTCTGCGACAAGCCGGGGCGTAATATGCGGAGCTGCTTCAGCGGACGTCTGTGCAGACACAGGCAAAGCGGCTGCAACCCAGACCAAGAGCATAAGGAGGAAACGGACAGAATGCGGCATGGAGCGCCCTATAACCTCCAACGCCTCCCGCCCGCAAAGAAGTTTTGTCGACGCGACGCCTTCAGGCGCAGTGTCGAAGGGCACCGTCCCCATCGCATATCGACGATATCCTGAGCACCCGCGCCCGATTCCCTTTCCACGCCCAGTTCGACGATCAAGCCCCGGTCGTTCAGAACAGAAAAGCCCGCCCGGTGCCGGGCGGGCTCGCAATTGCCGCTTCCGCAAGCTCAGGAAACGTAATGTGCCGTAGTCTTGGCGGCGACTTCTTCCGCAGTGACGCCGGGCGCCATCTCGATCAGCCGGAACGGGCTGTCATGATCGGGACGCTGGAAAACGGCGAGATCAGTGATGACCATGTCCACAACATTCTTGCCGGTGAGCGGCAGGGTGCATTCCGGAATGAGCTTGGGATCGCCGGACTTGGAGCAATGCTCCATCACGACGATGATCTTCTTCACGCCCGCGACAAGATCCATGGCACCGCCCATGCCCTTGATCATCTTGCCCGGGATCATCCAGTTGGCGATGTCTCCAGTTTCGGAAACTTCCATCGCCCCCAGTACGGTGAGGTCAATATGGCCGCCACGGATCATCGCAAAGCTGTCTGCCGAGCTGAAATAGACCGATTGCGGCAACTCGCTGATTGTCTGCTTGCCGGCGTTGATGAGATCGGGGTCTACCTCGTCCTCATAGGGAAAGGGCCCGATACCGAGCATGCCGTTTTCCGATTGCAGCGTCACCTCTACCCCATCGGGGATATGGTTCGCGACCAGCGTCGGAATGCCGATGCCCAGATTCACATAAAACCCGTCTTCAAGTTCCCTCGCCGCACGCGCGGCCATTTCGTCCCGGGTCCACCCCTTGGTGAGGCCATCATGCGTTGTCATTATGCCGCCTCCCTCTGCCGCACAGTGCGGAACTCGACCTTCTTGTCATAAGGCGCCCCCACGATCATCCGTTTCACATAGATACCAGGCAGATGAATGCAATCAGGATCGAGGCTTCCGGTCGGCACCACTTCCTCGACCACGGCCACGCAGATCTTGGCTGCTGTCGCCATCGGTTGATTGAAATTGCGCGCAGTCTTGCGGAAAATCAGGTTGCCGCTTTCGTCGGCCTTCCAGCCCTTGATGATCGCGAGGTCGGCGAAGATTCCCCGTTCCAGGATGTAATCCTGTCCGTCGAAATTCTTCACTTCCTTGCCCTCTGCAACCGCAGTTCCCACTCCCGTTTTGGTGTAGAAACCGGGAATGCCGGCACCGCCGGCGCGGCACCGCTCCGCCAATGTGCCTTGGGGGCAGAATTCGACTTCAAGCTCTCCAGCGAGATACTGGCGTTCGAACTCCTTGTTTTCGCCGACATAGGAAGAGATCATCTTCTTGACCTGACGTGTGCGGAGCAGCTTTCCCAGCCCCTCGCCGTCGATCCCTGCATTGTTGGAGGCAATAGTCAGATCCTTGACACCACTGTCGCGGATCGCATCGATGATCCGTTCCGGGATGCCGCACAGGCCAAACCCGCCCGCGCAGATATGCATTCCGTCGAACAAGAGACCCTCCAGCGCCGATGCAGCGTC
>JBFXHW010000029.1:0-15720 GCA_050176605.1 Sphingobium sp.
CGCCAAGGACTTCGAACAAACCATCGCTTCCGCAACCGCATGGCTCTTCATCGCTTCAATCCAGCTCTTCACACGAAGAATCGCAAAGCTAGGAAATTGCGCCCGATAATTTCGAATCAGGCTCTAATATGCACCGGTCGTCGAGAAGACGCACGACTGCCCTGGCAATGGCGGGACTGTCTCCGGAATCGACCAACATGCCGATATCGCCGTCCAGCAATTCCTTTGCATGGATATAGGGCGTCGATACGACCGCTTTACCCAGCGCAACCGCATAGCTGAGCGTACCCGATGTGGATTGTTGAAGATTGGGATAGGGCGTCAGATAGATGTCGCACGCCTCAAGCTGATCCAGCAGGTCTTCTGTTTCGAGGAAGCGATTGTCCCATTCGATATTGTCGGTAACGCCCAACTGCTCAGCCAGTTCGATCAAACCGTTACGGTAAATTTCGCCTTGTTCGGCCAGGAGATTGGGATGGGTCGCGCCGACGATGCGATACAGCACGTCGGGGTGCCGGGAAACAATTGCCGGAAGCGCGGCGATTGCAGTCTCCAAACCTTTTCCTGGGCCAAGCAACCCGAACGTCATGAGCACGGGACGCTTCTCTTCGATGTCCAGCGCGGCCTTCATCCTGGCTTCGCGACCTGCGGGACGATCCGGCGCTCCATGCTCGATGATGGCGATTAGCCGGTCGTCCGCGCCGTATCGCTCGCACAGCAACTGTCTCGCGCGCTGCGACATGACGATAAGCCGGCTCGACCGGCCGATGATGTGACGCAGGATCGTCTCCTGCTTTTCGGAAGGAAATTCGAGCACGGTGTGCAGCGTGGCTATCAGCGGAGCGGCAATGCGATCGACCAGATCGAGCACATATTCGCCGCTCTCGCCGCCGAAGATGCCATATTCGTGCTGCAGCCATACCGCATCGACGCCATCATCGTTGATCCGGCGCGCCGCAGCCTTCATTGCTTCGCGATCGTCTTCGAAAATGAAGTGATGTGCCTCGTCAGAGATTTCCTCACCGGCGCGCGCCATTGCGTAAACATCGATATGCAGCGAAGGGCAGAACCGGCCCAGTTGTTCGAATATGTCGGTCGTGAATGTTGCAATGCCGCATTTTCGAGGGCGAAAACCGCCTATCAATGCAATAGTTCGTTCCGGTTCGTCACCGGGGCCATTCAGGCGCCGATAAGCTTCGATATTAGATCGAGAATTGCCGATGGACATTGCTGTGACTTTCCGACTCGGAAGCGGAACGCGTCCGTAGAATGTGCAACGCACCATTAACGAACAGGTTGCTCAGGTGGTCGCAAATACGGCACCACGCCAGTCACTGGCTTTCCAAAGCGCTTTCATGAACGAGGGATGCCGTCAATCGCCCCTTCAAAAACCTCCATTTTGAACCGTCCGACATGGGGGCATCGATAGGCCATTCAGCCAATATGGATCATCTATGGGGTATCAATAGAGCCCCACTCATAGGGATAATCCCTTATAGTCACGCATTATCAATATGATAGGGATGGATCTTGGCGCGCGTGCAGTCACCAATTTCTGCCATCGCTGTTTTTTCTTCAACTTTTCTTGTCGAATGGAACAGGCGTGATCCGCGTTGAAATGGGACAGATCGATAAAAAAAGATATTTTTTTACTATCGATAAAGTAGTATTTATCGATCGTTGCAGAAGTAAAGGCAAATGCGGATATTTGTATCGGGCAGTGGGGGCTTGGTCGGCGACGCGCTTTTGCGTGCATGCGAGAGTCGCGGTCATGAGGTAGTTCCCTTTGATCTTGTCAGACCTGCGGCTGCTATTCCCGAGGACATCTGCGATGTCCAACTGCTCGATTCGCTCCTGCCCGACTGCGATGGTGTCGTTCACCTTGCCGCAATTTCACGGGTCGCATGGGGCGAAGCGCGGCCCGATCTTTGCCGCAGGACCAATGTAGAGGGCACCAGGGCTATTCTGCGGGCCGCGGCTTCGGCCCCAAAACGGCCCTGGGTGCTTTTTGCTTCCTCGAGGGAGGTCTACGGCAATCCGGTGCGCGATCTGGTCCTCGAAAGCGACCCGATTGCACCCGTGAACATTTACGGACAATCAAAGGCCGATGGAGAATTACTGGTCGACGAAGCAAGATCGCAGGGATTGGGAACGGCAATCGTAAGGCTTTCCAATGTTTATGGAGGCCGGCAGGATCATCCGGACAGGGCAGTTCCATCGTTTCTGACCCGCGCGTTGCGGGGCGAAGACATGTGCGTCACCGGTGGCCGAAACTATTTCGACTTCGTTCATGTCGACGATTGTATCGCGGGTCTTATGGCGACGATCGGTATCCTGGCCTCTGGAGACAAGATGCTTCCGCCAATCCACCTCGCAACTGGCATAGCGACAAAGCTTTACGACCTCGCTGTCCGGGCTCGTGACATTGGCGGCGGACGTTCCATGATCCATGAGGAAATGAGCCGGCCGTTCGACGTGTCGGGTTTCTGTGGTTCGCCTGATCGGGCCCGTGCCCTTCTGGGCTGGCAAGCCACCATCGGCATTCAGGAGGGAATGGAGAGGGTTGCTGAAGATCTCGCGACAAACGGACCATTGCTTCCTGTTACGATACCCGATCCCGAGGCGTTCCGCATAGGGAGGGTGGCGATACCATGATCGCGCCACGCGTGTCGGTTATCATTCCAACCTACAACTCGGCCTGGTCGGTCGGGCGGACACTCCTTTCGATTCGTCACCAGACCTTTGCCGACTTTGAAGTCATTATGGTGAATGACGGCTCGACAGACAATCTCGAGGATGCGCTTGCTCCATTCCGTGCCGACCCGCGCATCCGTGTCGTGTGTCAGCCCAATTCCGGTCTGGCGGCATCGCGGAACCGGGGGATCAGCGAAGCGAAGGCTCCGCTGGTGGCCCCGATCGACGCAGACGATCTCTGGCATCCGGATTTCCTTGAAGCAACGGTTTCGGCGCTGGAAAAGGACGAGAGCGCGCCGTTCGCTTTCTCCTATTTCTTCCGGATGAATGAAAATGACGAGATGCTCCCTTTCACATGGCCGAGCAGACCGCCCCGTCACGATTTCATCGGATTGCTCTCGCTCAATTCGGTCGGATGCGGCAGCTCGGCCGTGTATCGCCGCGACCTCATGCTGCGCTTCGGAGGCTACGACACTGAAATGGGCAGGCAGGGTCTGCCCGGGGCCGAGGACTGGAAACTGATCCTGCAGCTCGCAAAGCTGGGCGAGCCGATCATGATCGAACGCTTGCTGACAGGATATCGCACCTTCGCGAAGAGCATGTCGCAAAGCTATCCTCAGCGTCAGCAGCGGGCCGTTCTCGCATTGATAGACGCAATAGGCGAGCAAATGCCCGACCTTTCACGGCGGATCCTCGCCGACGCACGGACGATGATCACGGCATGGCTCCTGCCTGCATATGCGAAGAACCGGATGGTTGGCGATTTCATCGTGCAATTTCTCAAGGCTTATGTCCTCAACCCCTTCTGGTTCACAAACCCGCTGCTGCGCGATGCGCACTACCGTTGGCTGGCGACGCAGCTCAAGGTAGTCTCGCGTCGTCTGAATCGGAAAGAGGCGGTGTTGCCTCACCTCAGCGAAGTTTCGTTTGAGGGCAGGCTCGCATTCGATTATCTGCCCCGGGAGGCCCCGGATGTCCCGTGGCGGCGCCCAACATTTATCCAGGGGTGGCAGAAAAACAGGCAGGCATGAAACCGGTGAAGGCGTCCGTCCTTATCGTTACCTATAACCATGCCGCCTATATCGAACGGGCGCTGACCTCCGTCGTCGAACAGAAGACTGATTTTGATTTCGAGATCATTATCAGCGAAGATGCCTCGACAGATGGTACCACCGAAATCGTCCGTCGCTTTGCGAGTGACCATCCCGATCGCGTGAGACTGATCCTTTCCGAAACGAATGTGCGCAGCAACGCCGTCGTGCGGCGCGGATTCGAGGCTGCGCGGGGTGACTATGTCGCTCTTGTGGATGGAGATGATTTCTGGACAAGCCCGGAAAAGCTGGCGCGGCAGGTTGCCGTGCTCGATGCCGATCCCGCGCTCAGCCTCTGTTTCACCAATGCAACCGTAGTCGATGAGAAGGGAGAGGCCAGCGGACGGCTGTGGACGCCGCTGGAAAAAGACGAGCGGCTGCCACTGTCCACATTCTGGCAAGGAAATCCCTTTGCAACCTGCGGCAGCCTGTTCCGGCGTGCCAGTGTGCCGGAAATTCCCCAATGGTATGACGGCTTTTTTCCGGTGACGGACTGGCCGCTCTACATCCTGTTCGCTCAAAGGGGCGACATTGCCTATCTTCATCAACCGATGGGCGCCTATCGGTTACATTCCGGCGGGCTGTTTTCGGCCCAGGACGCAGCGAAAAAGCTCGGAACGATGGACATGCTGTTCCGCCGGTTGGAAGATTGCCTCGACCCTAAGTATCGCGTCGACATTCGTGCGGGCCACAACCGGTATTTCCTTGATTGGGCGAAGGAATTTCTCAACCAAGGGCAGACCGTTCTCGCACGCCAAAGCCTCGGCCATTTCTGGCGCCACCGCGCGGCGACGGGGATTTTTCCCCGGCGAGAGGAAACGAAGCTGGGCGTCAGAATGTGCCTGAGGCGAATATTCGGAACATGACCCCGGACCTTGATCGGGCTTCGCCCCCTGCTATCGAAGCCTTGACCGGGGCCGCGCGGCCGTTGTGGTCGGTAATGGTTCCGACCTATAATTGCGCGCGGCAGGCGGGCGAGGCTCTTGCCTCCGTGGTGGCGCAGGCCCCGGCCGTTGAACGAATGGAAATCGTTGTTGTTGATGATGCGTCGGATGACGATATCGAAGCCGTTGTTTCGCGTTTTGGGGCACGCGTCCGGCTGCATCGTCAGCCGCATAACCTGGGCGTTCCGGGCAATCTCACGGCGGCCATCCGGCTTTCCCGCGGGCATCTGATCCACATTTTGCATGGCGACGATGTGGTCGAGCCGGGCTTCTATGCGGCGATGGAGCGTGCTTTTGCCAACGAAGAGGCTGGTGCGGCATTTTGCCGATATCGCTATATTGACGCGCAAGGGGCTGAAACCGGTGTCGGCCCGCTGGAAATGGATGATATGGGCCAGTTGCCGGACGCCCTGCAACGGCTGGCGGGCGAACAACGCATCATGACACCATCCATTTGTGTGCGTCGCGAAGTGTATGAACGGCTTGGCGGTTTTCACCCGTTGCTTCGCTGCGCGGAAGATTGGGAGATGTGGGTGCGGATCGCCCGGCATTATCCGATCATCTATATACCCGAAATACTCGCGCGATATCGGATGCAGCCGGTTTCCAACACTGGCCGCAATGTCCGGGAAGCGAGAGACGCGGATTATAACCGGATCGCGATTGATCTCATTCATCGTCATCTCCCAGCCGGAATCGCCGACAGGGTGACATCGCGGGCCCGGCGCACCTACGCGTATTCCGCGTTGGGCAATGCGCGCATGTTCGCGCGGCAACGCGATGTCAGAGCGTCGCTTGCCCAGTTTCGCGCGGCCTTCCGCCTGAGCAGGAGTCCGGCGGTCTGGTTCGGCGGCATTGGCGCGTTCGCCGAAATCGTCCGCGCGCTAGTGTTCCGGAAAAAGCCAGCATGAGCGGCGTCCATACGGTCGCGATCGTCGGATGCGGAGCGGTGACGGAGCAATATTACATTCCCTCGCTTCGGCGTCTCTCCGAACGCGTCCAAGTCAAGGGGCTTTTCGATACCGCATATTGCAGAGCGGCCTCCTTCGCGGGTCAGTTATCCGGCGTAACGGTAACTGACTCGTTCGAGGCGGTGCTGGAGCTGGGTGCCGATATCCTTGTTGTGGCTTCGCCTCCCTCGGTTCATGCGGCTCAGGCAATCGCCGGGATGCGTGCGGGATGCGCGATATTATGCGAGAAACCACTGGCTCCCGCCGCCGCCGATGCGCTGCAGATGGCGGCCGTGTCGAGAGAGACCGGACGGTTGCTGGCCGTCAACATGGTGCGCAGGCAGTTCCCGTCATCGCATATTGTCAAAGGTCTTGTTGCCACCCGAAGTTTCGGGAGGCTTGTTTCGGTGGAAGCCTTTGATGGTGGACTGTTTCACTGGCCGGTGAGCAACCAGTCCTATTTTTCGCGAGAGGTTTCCGGCGGTGGCGTGCTGGCCGACATAGGAAGCCATATCATCGACCTTCTCCATTGGTGGTTCGGGAAGGCGGAGTTTTCGAGTTATTACGACGACGAAATGGGCGGCGTCGAGGCGAACGCCTTGCTGGAGCTCCGCTGGGATCAGGCCTCGGCGCGAATAAGACTGTCGCGTGATTGGGAGCGGCCAAACGCCATTACCCTGAATTTCGAGAGGGCAACGCTACGCTGGCAATCGGACCGCCTGGACGCAATCGAGGTCCGGTTGGACGGGTCGACCGAGCCGCTGATTCTCGATAATCCTGCGGCCCGGCATATCGGATTCGAGGACTGTTTCACAAATCAGATAGCGGCCTTGCTCGATCATCTTGATGGCAAACAGACAGAGATCGTTACGGCCGAGCAGGTTTTGCCGACGGTCGCCCTGATCGAGCGGGCCTATGCAGCCAAAAGCATGATGTCGATGCCGTGGATCGGTTCCTACGAAGGGGCGTCGAATGGCTGATCGTACCGTCGCGGTTGTCGGTGCCGGCGGCTTCATCGGCAATCGCATCGTCGAGATGCTGCACCTGACAGGCGAATACGAGGTTCGTCCCGTGGTTCGCCGGGCAAGCAGTCTTGCGCTGGCAAGGCGCTTCGATATTGACGGCCGGATTGCCGACGCTCTCGACGTCGAGGCAATGCGGGTTGCGCTATCGGGTTGCGATGTCGTCATCCATGCCGTTGCCGGCGACAATGCGACAATCGTCGGGTCCGCGGAAGCCGTTCATGAGGCGGTTTTGGGCGCCGGTGGCCGGAGATTCATTTACCTGAGCAGCGCAATGGTCCACGGACAGTCTCCGCCGCCCGGTTGCAACGAGACGGCGCCCCTCTCCCAACGTCAGCCAATCGCCTACAACAATGCGAAGGTTCTGGCCGAAAAAAGACTGCGTGTACTGAACCGGAACAGCGGAATGGAACTCGCCATCCTGCGCCCGGGCATCGTTTACGGTCCCCGGTCACAGTGGATTGGCGGACTGGCCGACAGCATGCTTGCGGGTCACGCCTGTCTTGTCGAGGGCGGGCTCGGGTTGTGTAATGCTGTCTATGTCGACAATCTGGTCGAGGCTGTCATGCACTGTTTTGATGCCCCTGAGGCGGTCAATGAAGCATTCCTGATCGGCGAACCGGAGGTTCCGACCTGGATTGAATTTTACGGTCGGATCGCGGCTGCGTTGAACATTGAAGTATCCGCTATCCCTTCAGTTTCCTTCGTACCGCAGAGGCCATCCCTTAAGGACAAGGTGGATGGCCTGCGAAGAACTCGACCGGTGAGGGCCATATTGCGCAGCTTTCCCCGCAGGTTACAGCGCGGATTGGCCGCATTCTGGCAGGCGGCAGGCGCAATGCCGTCGGAGCATGCTCCCGGCGCGGCCGCAACGCTCGAATTCGCCATGTTGCACCGGGCGCGGCATGTGCCGAGCTGGGAAAAGGTGCGGAGGCTGTTGGGGTATGAACCGTCCGTTCCTGTTGAGGAGGCGTGGCAGCGGACAATAGCATGGATGCGCTTCGCGGGATATCCGGTGACGGGAGACGGCGATGGCTGAAATGCCGCCTGCCGTCTCGGTCATTGTCACGGTCTATAACGAGGAACCGCGCTTTCTGGCTGAAGCGATCGGTAGCGTAAAGGCGCAGACTGTCCGGCCTGCGGAGATCATCATCGTTGAAGACGGCGCGCTGCGCGATTATGCCGAAGTCTACCGGTTTCACCCGGATCTAAAAGTGATCCGGCAGGTCAATCAGGGTCTGGCCGCCGCCCGGAACACGGGCCTGCACGCTGCCAGCGGGGAGTTCATCCTGTTCCTCGATGGCGATGACCTGATGTCACCGCACTCACTGGCCATCAATCTCGAACGGCTTGCCGCGGCTCCGGATGCCGCCATGAGCTATGGTGCCTATCGCACGGTCGATAGCGAGGGATGTGAAATCGACATCGTTTCGGTGCGCCCCGTCGGCCGGGACGCCTATCTGACCATGCTGGAGGGCAATTGCATCGGCATGCACGCAACTGTGCTTTACCGCCGACAGGCCGTGATCGAGGTGGGTGGCTTCGATGCCTCCTTTCGCGCGTGCGAGGATTATGAGCTTTATCTGCGCATTGCGAAGACGCATCGCATCGTGCACGGCCCGGAAATCCTCGCGGACTATCGTCAGCACGGGAATAACATGTCCGGTGACAGGGTTATGATGCTCGCAACGGTTATGCGCGTGCTTGCAACGCAGGAATCTCTTGTTGCTGGGAACCCCGCAAGAGAAGCGGCGCGAGAGCGCGGACGTGCTCGGTGGCGCGGCTTCTATATACGTGGACAGTTGAGCAAATTGCTGGTTGCCCTTACGGGGCGCCGGCCATTGTGGCCCGCCTTGTGCGGCGCGCTCTATTTCATCAGCAAGATGCCCATCATCACTTCGAGGGAGGCAGTATTGGAACTTTTGCGACGTTTGAAAGGCCTCCTGCCGACCGGCAAGGTCGATATCGGCAAATTGCGCGAACGAACGCCGGTCAGCCGCAATTTCGGCTATGATCGTGGTAACCCGGTTGACCGCGCTTATATCGAGCGGTTTCTTAGCCGGCATGCCGACATGATAAAGGGTCGCGTGCTGGAGGTGGGCGACAATGCCTACACCTTGAAGTTCGGCGGGATGCAGGTGACACGAAGCGAGGTGTTGCACACAGACCCCGATGCGCCCAACGTGACCTACTGCACGGATCTGACAACCGGTGAAGGTGTTCCGGATGCGGCCTTCGATTGCATCGTACTTACCCAGACACTGCATCTTCTCTATGATTTCCGTCAGGCCGTCGCGACGCTGGACCGGATATTGAAGCCGGGCGGCGTGCTGCTGCTCACTGTTCCGGGCGTCAGCAGTATTGACCGGGGGGAATGGGGCGAAAACTGGCTTTGGTCCTTCACACCGGCTTCGCTCAAGCGGCTGATGACTGAACAGTTTGGAGAGGGGGCCGTGGAGATCGAGAGCAACGGTAATGTTCTCACTGCTACGGCCTTTCTCTACGGGCTGGCGGAGAGCGATCTGGCGCCGGACGACTATGGCTATGATGATCCCCAATATCCGGTGATCGTCACCGCATATGTTGTGAAAAACGATGCTGCGACGGCTGGCGCATACCGCACGGCATTTTGCCAGCCGGATTGCGGGGGCTCGCGATCCGCTGATCCTGATGTATCACAGGGTGGCTTCACCGGCTTTCGATCCCTGGGGGTTGGCGGTCAGTCCGGAGAATTTTGCGGCGCAAATGCGTGTGCTGAAGCGTCATCGGCAGCCCGTGACACTGGACCGGATGGCCCGGGCACTGCGCGACGGCGAACTGACGCCGGACATGGTCGCGATCACCTTTGACGATGCGTATCGCGACGTGCTGGAACATGCCAAGCCTGTCGTCGATGCGCTGGAAATTCCGGCGACCGTTTTCGTCGTGACAGATAAGTTGGGCGATCCGCGCGGCTTTTGGTGGGACAGGCTGGCCGTTGCGGTGCTTGGCGGTACCCTGCCCCAATCTATGATCCCCCTTTCCCTTCTGCATGAGGAGGAGAACGAGGATATCGCCAGTGCCTTTGCCGACGGCGACAGACAGCGACTTCACCTTGCGCTGTGGCGCAATATACGCCTGCTTCCGCCCGAAGCGCGGGAAAGCGCGGTGGACGAAGTCGAACGCCTGTTCGCGCCCGTACCCCATGATCCCGCCCCGATAATGACGGCGGACGAGCTGCACGCTCTGACTGCCAGCGGCTGGGTCAGTCTAGGCGCGCACACTGCCACCCACCCTTCCCTCCCATCCCTCACGAACGAAGGACAGCGCGACGAAATATATCGCAGCAAGGCGCGGCTGGAGGAAATAACCGGCACGCCGATGTCGCGCCTTGCCTATCCGTTTGGCGATTACGACGAACAATCCCTGACGATCGCGCGCGAGCTTGGCTTCGACCATGCTGTAAGTGTGGAGACGGGGCCGGTCCGCGATCCCGCATCGCTGTTCCGCCTTCCGCGTCATGACATCAAGAACTGGAACGGCGACAAATTCGCTCGGCGAGTGAGATGGCGGTTCTGATGACGTCTCCCCGCGTCAGCGTCATCATCATCTTCCTGAACGAGGAACGGTTCCTGTCGGAGGCAATTGCCAGTGTTCGCGATCAAAGCTTCACGGACTGGGAACTCGTCCTGGTCGACGATGGGTCAACCGACGCAAGCCGGACGATTGCGCGCAAGGCTGCTGACGGCGGGAAGATACGGTATCTGACGCATGCCGGTGACGAAAATCGTGGCATGAGCGCCAGCCGCAATGCCGGGCTCGCCGCCGCCCGCGGCGAATTTATCGCGTTTCTCGACGCTGACGATGTCTGGCCGCCGGAAAAGCTCGCGCAGCAGGTGGCGCTGTTCGACTCCGATCCGGCGATCGACATGGCCTATGGCCGCGCGCGAATCTGGCACGAATGGCAGGCGGGTGCCCCGGTGCGCGATTATCATTACGACCTCGGCGTGGAGCCTGACCGAACCTATCCGCCCCGCGCGCTGCTACCGGTGCTGATCCGCAATCAGGCACAGACGCCGATCCCGTCCAACGCGATCATGCGCCGCGCACTGGTCGATCGCGTCGGCGGTTTCGACGATGATTTTCGCGGCATGTTCGAGGATCAGGTGTTCTTCGCCAAGACGCATCTGGTGTCGCATTGTCGTGTCGATGACCGGTTTTGGCTGGATTACCGGCAGCATGGCGAAAGCTGCACGGCGCAATCGTCCGGCCGCCTCGGCGATCTGCGCGCACGCGCTCGCTTCCTGCGCTGGCTGGGCCGCTATCTTCGCGTGCAGCGCGCAATGACGCCGGAACTACGGCGGGAACTCGTGGCGGCCTGGGTATCCCTGGCGAAGCAGATGGCGATATATGGCGCGCGCCGGCTGACAGGGCGCATATGATGACGAACGGCCCACGCGTATCGGTGGTCATGCCCTTCCACAATGCAGGGCGGCACATGGATGAAGCAATCCGGAGCGTTGTCACCCAGACCTTCGCGGATTGGGAATTGTTGCTGGTCGACGACCGGTCCGGCGACGAAGGACCAGCGATCGCAAGACGGTTTGCGGACGGGGACGCGCGTATTCGCCTGCTTTCGACGGACGGCGGTCGGTTTGGCGCGGCCGCCGCGCGTAACATCGCCATAGCAACCGCCCGGGGAGACTATGTCGCCTTTCTGGACGCCGACGATCTGTTCGGACCCCACAAGCTGGCCCATGATGTCGCGGCGCTGGAATGTGCGCCCGAAGCCGCATGGGTTTACAGCGCCACCCGCTGGTTTTTCGAGGATGAGAAAAGGCGCGATTATCGCGAGCGGCTGGGCGTCCGCCGCGACCGGACATATCCCCCGCCCGATCTGCTCCGTCATGTCATTCTGCAGATACGCGGAGACATTCCCTGCACCTGCGGGGTGATGATCCGCAAGGCTGCGCTGGATGCCGTTGGCGGCTTCGAGGAACGCTTCGCCCTGTATGAGGACCAATCGCTATGGGTGAAGCTGTTACTTGCCTATCCGGTGCATGTACGCTCCGGCTGCGATGCGGCCTATCGTCAACATGATGCCTCGACATCGAGTATGGCCGTTGTCAGCGGGGCCTATGACCAGCATGGCTCCCATTCTGCCCGTGATGCCTTTCTCGGATGGATCGAGGATTATGCGGAGGAGCATGACGCACCGCCTTCGATATTCCGGGCCATCGACAAGGCAAAAAGGGAGAATGAGGGGCGCGGCCGGTCTCCGATGGCGCGCTTGATGATGCGCCTCAATCGCCTGTTCTATTGAGCATCGTCAATCGGCGCTCCAGCGGTGAGGAAATTCGACGCGGCCGTAACCGGGCGCTGCCACGATCTGCCTGCCACCGATGAAGCCTGCCTGCACATCAAATGTGCATATGAATTCCATGTCGTCCTCGATGATTCCATCGTGCGACGAAAGCGAAGCGCCGATACGATAACGCCCCGGCCTCAGCATTAGTGAGGGCACTTCACATCGGAACTGGGTTCGCATCCCCGTGAGCATAGCGTCGTTTTGCTCGGCGTTGGACGTATCGAACGAACCGATGGCCTCACCGAGCGCGTCGTAGATGGTGAAGGCGCAATTCACGCCTTCCGCCTCGGTCGCGGTATCGATCTCGAACAGGGCGGGCGCCCCCGCATGAAGGCTGGTGCTGCCCCGACTGCTGATCCGGACGGCAGAGAGACGCGCGTTGCCTCGGCCGGTACGATCGGTCCGCATGGCAAGGGCGATATCCATATGCCTCTCAAGCGAGGCCAGATAGTCCTCGATAACAGCCCCTGTTTCGCCATCAGCCGCAACCACGCCATCCCGTATTGCCAGTGCCCGCGTGCACAGCTTCTGGATCAGCGAGAGTTGATGACTGACGATCAGCACGGTGCGCCCGTCCTTCACCAGTTCCTCGACCTTGCGGATGCATTTGGCCTGAAAGGCGGCGTCGCCCACCGCCAGCACTTCATCGATGATCAGTATCTCCGGGTCGATATGGGCGGCGACGGCAAAGCCGAGGCGAAGATACATGCCGCTGGAATAATGTTTGACAGGCGTATCGATGAAATCCTCTATCCCCGAAAAATCGATAATCGCGTCGAGTTTCTTGCGCGTTTCGTGACGCGACATGCCGAGGATCGCGCCATTCAGGAAAATATTCTCGCGGCCCGTCAACTCCCTGTGAAAGCCGGTTCCGACCTCCAACAGGCATCCGAGCCTGCCTGACATCTCTATCTCGCCGCGCGTCGGATCGATGATGCGCGACAGGATCTTGAGCAAAGTGCTCTTGCCAGCCCCGTTCTGCCCGAGAATGCCGAGCACTTGCCCCGGATACACATCGAAGCTGACGTCCTGTAATGCCCAGAACCGCCCCTCCTCGCCTTTCGCGCCGGATCGCCTTGAAAAGGGTGCCATCAGCGTCTCACGCAGATCAGGCATTGATTCACGCGTCAGGCCACGGCGATATTGCTTGGCGATGCCCCGCGCCTGGATGCTGCCTGAGGGTGGGGCGCTCATAATATGTCCGCCAGATTGCGCTCGACGTGGTGGAAATAAAATGTGCCCACGACGAGCAGGACCAGGGTCACACCGAGGGAAATGAGATAGCTTTCCATGTTGAGCGGCATATCGAAAAGGGAGGCGCGCATACCATCGATGACGCCGACCATTGGGTTAAGGCTGTAAACGGGCAACCACTGCGCCGGGATGGCGCTTGTGGGATAACCGATAGGCGTCGCGAGCAGGCCGACCTGCAAAGCGAAAGGTACGGCGTGGCCAATGTCGCGGAAGCGCGCGTTCGCCGCTGACAGCATGAGGCCAATACCGATGGTGGCGGCGATCCCCTGCAGCAGGAAAAGCGGGGTCAGCAGTAGATCGGGGCCGACCGGCTGGCCGTAATAGACCATGGCCGCGGCAAGAAGAGCGAGGCCGATGAGCATATCAGTGAGGCCCGAAAATATGGCGGCTATCGGAATGGCAAGGCGGGGAAAATAGATCCGCATCACCAGATCCTGATTGTTGATCATCGCGCCCGTCGCCGCGCCGACGCCAAAACTGAAGAAAGCCCAGGGCACGAATCCGGCGAGCGCAAAAAGGGGATAGGCCGTACCCCCCGCTTCCACGCCTGCTATTCTCGAAAAAAGCAGGGCGAAGATCGCGACCGTCAGTGCAGGCTGGATGAGCGCCCAGACCACGCCGAGCAATGTCTGGCGATAGCGGACCTTGAAATCGCGCCAGACGAGGAAAAAGATCACTTCGCGATAGTGCCAGAGTTCCTGCACATCGATCGAGCGCAAGCCACCGCGCGGCCTGATCAGAAAATGATCGGGACCGGCCTTGTCGTTCATGTTCCGGTGCCCGATCCGCCTGATCCGTTCATCTACCCCATTTCCACTCTTTGCGCCGGTCTCGTCAAGCAGATTGCGCTGCTTTCGGGTAAGTCCTGTTGCTTCAGATCGGGTCATCGAAGCGGAAGACCCTCCCGGCAATCGTTGCGGCCCGCTATTTCTCAATCAAACCCAGCCGGCGCATCAGGGGCGGCATGGTCAATCCCTGGATGAAGATGGAGAACGCGACAACGGCGAAGGCGATTGTGATGATTGCCTCGCGTTCGACAAGCGAGCTGGGCAACGCCAGCGCCAGCGCGAGGGCGAGCGCGCCCTTCAGTCCTCCCCAGACCAGCACATGCTTGTATTTCCAGGGGACGGCGATGCTGCTGCGCGCGAACAGCGCCGCAACCGGATAGATCGCCGCCGCGCGTCCGGCCAGCGATAATAGCGTCGCGACCATCGCCGCGCCGATGACGGGCATGAAGCTCTGTTCCGCCTCGCGTCCGCCGATCAGGATGAAGATCAGGCTGTTGACCAGGAAGGCCGCATATTCCCAGAAATTGACGACCGCAGGGTGCCCCTCGTCGGAAATCGAACCCATGAAACCGTAATTGCCTACGATCAGCCCCGCCGTGAGAGTCGCCAGCACGCCGGAAAGGTGGAAATGTTCGGCGAGAAGGAAGCTGCCATAGGCGATCAGCGTCGTCAGCGTCACCTCGACGAGCCGGTCCGTGGTTCGTCCTGCAATCAGGATCAACGGTACGGCAACGATCGCCCCGGCCGCGATTCCTCCCACGACGGTAAGCAGCAACCGGGTCGATACGGCCTGGAAACCGGGCTCTGTTCCGCTGGCAATCATCAGCAGGATCGCGAAGCCAACCGCTGCCACGCCGTCGTTGAGCAGGCTCTACGATTCCACGAGCAGATGAAGCCGGTGCGGCACCTTCACGGTCTTGAACATTGCAATGACGGAAACCGGGTCAGTGGCCGCGATCAATATCCCGAAGAAGGCTGCGCCGAGCCAACTCCAGCCGATGAGATAGTGCATACCCATCGCCACGATTGCGGCCGCCAGTACCACGCCCAGCGTTACGAGCGCCAGCAGCAGCGGCAACTCACGGCGAAACGGCTTCCAGGCGATCTGGATGGCGGCCTCGAACACCAGCGGTGGCAGAAACACCTCGAAGATCAGTTCCGGCGTCAGCGGCATTTCGATGCCAAAGGGAAGAACGGCCAGCGTCACGCCAGCGACAACCAGGCCAACCGAATAGGGAACGCCCAGGCGCCGCGTCAGCATCGCCACCAGCGACGCGATGAACAGAAGAAGCCCGAGCGTAGCGAAATCGAAATGCTGCATAAGCGCGGGATTAGGGGATGCAGCCTACCAAAGGCAAACCTTATCGAAGACTATTGGGAAGACACCGCGTCTTCGAAAAATGGTGGCGCGCCCGGAACGATTCGAACGTCCGACCCTCAGATTCGTAGTCTGATGCTCTATCCAGCTGAGCTACGGGCGCGCGGCCATTTCCGGCGGAGGCATTCGGCCCCGCGGGAGATGCGCAGATAAAGGGGGTCGCATCGTCTGGCAACCCCTTTTTTGCCGGGAAAATTCTCGCGCTTTTCACCCGTCACAGCATATGCGCGGGCAAGTCGGGTGAGAACGGAC
>JBFXHW010000030.1:0-15625 GCA_050176605.1 Sphingobium sp.
AGACGCGGTGATCGAGAAAATGGTGACGGATCTCGGCCGCCTGGGCCGCAAGAACGGGAAAGGCTTTTATGACTATCCCGCCGATGGTGGCGAGAAGCGCCTCTGGTCAGGCCTTGAGGACCACTGGCCCTGGCTGGCGCTCCAGCCGACCCCGGCAATGGTGCGGGAACGCCTGCTCTACCGCCAGTTGATCGAATGCGCGCGTTGCTACGAAGAGGGCGTGCTGACCGCACCGGAGGATGGCGACATCGGCGCGATCTTCGGCTGGGGCTTTGCCACGTGGACTGGCGGGCCGTTCAGCCATATGGATACGGTAGGCATCGGGAAGGTAGTGGAGACGCTGGACCGGCTGACCCAGGTACATGGCGATCGTTTCGCACCGACCAAGCAGCTTCGGGAGATGGCCGCGAAGGGCGATGCATTCTACAGAGGCAAGGCAAAAGCCGCAGCCTGACGCGGGGTACGAAGGCCCGGATTCGCCTTTCGCATCGAAAAACTAGCCTGCTTAAAAAATGGGCATTCGACATTAAAAATGCCTGAATCGCGAGCATTATAGACATTTGTTGCTGCATCGCCGAAGCTTGTGCTGCGAGTCGCTTTCTGCGGCCCGTATGCGCGCAAGGGTACGGATACGCTCCGCTACTTCGCAACCAGGCGCATCAAAGGCGGTCTTTATGGGGAAAGGCCGCTTCGAGGATTATCTAAGGTGGGTAGGCAATGAAAAAAATCGAAGCCATCATCAAACCGTTCAAGCTCGACGAGGTCAAGGAAGCGCTGCACGAAGTCGGCGTTTCGGGAATCACCGTGACCGAGGCCAAGGGCTTCGGGCGCCAGAAGGGACATACCGAACTCTATCGCGGCGCGGAATATGTCGTCGATTTCCTGCCCAAGGTGAAGCTTGAGGTCGTGGTCGAGGCGGGTATGGCCGACCGTGTCGTGGAGGCGATCGCCACCGCCGCGCAGACCGGCCGCATCGGCGACGGCAAGATTTTCGTGTCTCCGGTCGAGGCCGCCCTGCGTATCCGCACGGGCGAAAAGGACGGCGACGCAATCTGACAGAACTACGGGGTGGGGTGAAATTCCGCCGCACGAATGTAAACAGCCGGCCGGGGGCAAGGTCTCGGCGGAAAATGAAGAAAGGGTAAGCGACGATGGCGAACACGCCCAAAGACATTCTGAAGATGATCGAGGAGAAGGAGATCGAGTGGGTCGACCTCCGTTTCACCGATCCGAAGGGCAAGTGGCAGCACCTGACCATGTGCTCGGGCGTTCTCGGTGAGGATGAACTCAGCGAGGGCCTGATGTTCGACGGATCGTCGATCGAAGGCTGGAAAGCCATCAATGAATCGGACATGATCCTGAAGCCAGATCTGGACGCGGTTTATTTCGATCCGTTCAGCGCCACGCCGATGATGATCCTGTTCTGCAACATCGTCGAGCCTTCGAACGGCGAACTCTACACACGCGATCCGCGTTCGACTGCCGTCCGCGCCGAGGCCTATGTGAAGGCCGCCGGTTTCGGCGACACCATCTACGTGGGTCCGGAAGCGGAATTCTTCATGTTCGACGATGTCCGTTTCTCCACTGGATATGACGGCAGCTTCTTCAAGATCGACGACATCGAGCTGCCGACCAACACGGACAAGGAATATGAGGGCGGCAACCTGGGCCACCGTCCGCGCGCCAAGGGCGGTTATTTCCCCGTCGCGCCTGTCGATCCGTGCACGGACATCCGCGCCGAGATGGTTTCGACCATGCTCGAAATGGGCCTGCCCTGCGACAAGCATCACCATGAGGTCGCCGCTGCGCAGCATGAGCTGGGCCTGACCTTCGGTACGCTGGTCACCACCGCAGACCGCATGCAGATCTACAAGTATGTCGTCATGATGGTCGCCCAGGCCTATGGCAAGACGGCCACCTTCATGCCCAAGCCGATCGCGCAGGACAACGGATCGGGCATGCACACGCACATGTCGATCTGGAACGAGGGCAAGCCGACCTTCGCGGGCGACGGCTATGCCGGCCTGTCGGAAACTTGCCTCTATTTCATCGGCGGTGTCGTCAAGCACGCCAAGGCATTGAACGCCTTCACCAACCCGACCACCAACAGCTACAAGCGGCTGGTTCCGGGCTTCGAGGCGCCGGTGCTGCTGGCCTATTCGGCGCGCAACCGTTCAGCCTCGTGCCGTATTCCCTATGGCTCGGGCGCCAAGTCCAAGCGCGTTGAGTTCCGTTTCCCCGACGCGATGGCCAACCCCTATCTGTGCTATGCCGCGCTGCTGATGGCGGGTCTCGACGGCATCAGCAACAAGATCCATCCCGGCGAGGCGATGGACAAAAACCTCTATGACCTTCCGCCCGAGGAACTGGCAGAGGTTCCGACCGTATGCGGTTCGCTCCGCGAGGCGCTGAACAGCCTGGAGGCGGACTATGAGTTCCTGCTGAAGGGCGACGTGTTCACCAAGGATCAGATCGACGCCTATATCGAGCTGAAATGGCCCGAAGTGTACAAGTGGGAAATGGCGCCGAGCCCTGTCGAATTCGACATGTATTACAGCGCCTGACCGGCCTGTAGCGCCAGACTGCATAAAAGGGGGCAAGCCCGGCGGGAAACCGCCGGGCTTTTCTTCTGGATTCTAAAGGATTCGGGCTCGCAAAGAGTGGCCGTTCAATGCTGGCCTTCGGCGTCGGCCGGGGCCTCTGGCTTCGGATAATAGGGCGAGTCGGGATCGATGTCGTACCAGCCGTGCCGGCCCACGAAGCGCCAGCCGTCGGGTGTCTTCACTAGCTTGTCATTATAGAATCCGGTGTGCGGTTTCCCATGGCGGTCTATCATAATCAGATAAGCGAACCCGTCCGCACCCTCTTTGGTCGGCGTGATGATAAGGTTAGTCACCAAATGCCGTTCGCCGACATTGCCGGTCGCTGTCGTCCGCCGCGAAAGTTCCTTCACATAGACCGGTTTGTGGCCCGACGGCAGGTTCGCATAATAGCCTCCCGTGGTGAACGTCGTTTCGCGGGACGCGCCATCCCCGAAATCAAGCGAAGCGGCATAACGGGCATAGAGCTGCTGGATCTCAATATAGTCCATCGCCGTAAGCGCCCCACGGTCAGCGATCATGCCGAGCGGCACGAGTGATTTCTTCGCACTGTCGGTAGTCTGCGCAATGCCGGGCTGCACCAGTGCCAGCCCGCCAGTTGCAAGAAACGCCATGAAAAACCTGTTCATCCTAATCTCCCAAACTTTGGTTCATTTGCGTCGACGAGAAATGCGCGACCTCGCGCCCGGCGTCAAACCATTCCTGCGATCTTCGCACATTTTGAGAATTTTTCGCAATATTTAGTCGCGAAACAAGATGCGTTTTTTACGCGCGGATGCCACGGCCTGCCGTCAATAGTCCTTGGATACCCGCGCCGTCACACTCTGCCGCCCCAGTGTCGAGATGCTGGAGAGAAGCGAAAGCCAGCGCGTAACCTGATATTCAAGACGCGTCGCGGAATAGCCCTGACCGTCGCTGATCAGCTCCACATAGATCTTGCGCGTCAGATATTTGCCTGCGCCGATTGACGTCCCCTGCCCTGTCGCCGGGTCAGCTGGCAGGATACGCAGCCGATCCAGACCAGCCGCCTTGCGCACGGCATTGATCGGGTCGAGCCCCCCACCACCGCCTTGCAGTGACCCGACGGCGGCCGCAAGCTGAAGCGCCTCTGGCGCGGAAAGCTGGGTGATCGAGGAGCCGAACAGAATACGTGAGAGTACCTCCTCCTGCGGCAGAGACGGGCTGGAGCTGAAACTGATCTCCGGCGCGTCACTCGTGCCAGTGATGCGAATGGTCGCATCCAGCCCCGAAACGCTGGCCTGTGCCGTGATATCGAGCGTTGGATTGGCGGGCACACTGCCGTCGAAGCGCAGTGAACCCGACGTGAGGTCGAACCGTCGCCCGGCAAAATCATAGCTGCCGCGCACCAGATCGGCAGTGCCAACCAGCCGGGGATTGGTCACCGATCCGCCGATATCCAGATTCGCACGCCATTCGCTCGTCAGGCCGAGACCGTCGACTTGAAGGCGATTGCGGGCATTGGCCTTTATCGCCAGCCGCCAGTCCAGCCCTTTCGGTGCGGGCGCGAAATCGTCCTGCCGCCCGTTCTTCTCGATCACCTGCATTTCCGGAATTTCGGCTATCGCGGCGGCCTGACCAAGGCGAAAATGGCTGCGCACCACATCAAAACTGCCGCTGATGACGCCCCCCTTGCCGTCGGACCGGATCGTCATAGGGCCGTTCACCGTCGCTCCAATGTCGTCGCGGTTCAGCAGTTCGGCATTCTGTCCCTGAAAAGCCAGATCGATACCAATTCCCGCGCCCAGCGAGAAATCGAAACTGCCCTGTCCCGTAATGGTGCCGCCCTTCCCGGTAGTTCCGGCGATCTCCGAAAAGACGAGCCGTGAACCATCGAAACGCGCACGCGAACGGAGACCGGAAATGCGCATGCCGGTGATCGGACTTTCCAGCACGGCGTCGCGGGTCATCATCTGCCCCGCAATGAGTGGATCGGCACCGGTGCCGCTGACATCCGCATTCAACATCACCTGGCCCGTCAGATCGACGATCTCTATGGTCGACAACCGCCAGAGCGCATCCGCCGGTCCGGCATAGCGGAGTTGCGCCCGCACGGGGGCTGCGCGCAGCCGCTCGATCAGGCCGCCCGCTCCCAGCGGCGACAGCAGCGCCTGCCCCTTGCCGATGACCTTGCCCTTCTGCGCCGCGACGATCCTTAGAGCGAGCCTGCTGGCGGTCAGTTCGCCGTTTATTCCCGCGTCAATCGGAGTCGAGGTGCGGGTGATACCGGAACGCGTCAGGCCGCGAACGGTAACACTTGCCGTCCCCGTTGGAGCACCACCGCGCCGCTGGACATAGCTCAGGCTGCCACTCGCCGTGCCGCCGAGACCGATGTCGACATTGGCAAGATCGAGCAGCGACAGAGGCAGGGAGGACGCGCGCATTTCAAGATGGGTCTCGGTGCCGAACTCCGCCGCGTCGAGCCGCAGCGCCCCACCGCGATAACGCAGCGTGAGCGGATCGAGCGTCCAGCCGCCCTCCACCTGGCGCAGCCGTCCACGCCTGTCCAGCGACACGCGCTGACCATCGAGCCTGCCGCCCAGGTCGAAAAGGATCTGATTGGCGGCGACATCGGCATCGAGCTGAAGGTTGAACTGACGACCGCGCTGCCCGACAACCGTCGCGGTCACCTTGCCCGCGCCGTCGATCAGCTTTGCCGTCCCGGAGAAGCGGTTGATGCGAATACGGCCGATCTGCATTGCCCGGCCGTTCAGCTTGGCGTCAATCGTGGTCGGCCCATGGCCAAAGGTCATGCTGGCATTGAGCCGTCCACGCCCGATATCGATCGGCATCGCTCCGTCGAAATGCGCGGTGTCGATTCGCAGCGCGGCATCGAGTTTCTGCTTTCCATCCACCACCGAAAGGTCGATCGGGCCGCGCACGGACCCGCCGAACGTAATGCGGCCCGCCAACCCGCCCGGAACGACGATCAGGCGTCCCTGCCCGTCCGATCCATTGACCTTCAGCGTCTTGACCAGGATCGCCGCGTCCGCCGCCTGCGGCAGGTCGATGCGTCCCGCGCTGGTGAATGGCCCCAGCGTGGACTGGCCGTTCGCAGTATATCCGTATCCCTGTGCGTCCGGATCGAGCAGCACATGCACATCGGCGAGCCCGGCGGCATCAAGCGGATGTGCCAGCAACAGGTCGACGGCGGGCCTTGAAATATTACCGGTCAAGACAAGCCGGAACGGTCCGTAACTCTCATGGCGTCCGCTTCCGCTGATCCGTATGCTCCCGTCGGGGCCACGCACGCCTTCGCCCGCGATGCTGATCTGCGGCGCCCGCACCGACAGTCCGCGCAGCACCAGCCTGCCGTCCGGCCCCATCGCGATGTCCGACCGCAGTATCGGCAATCCTCCGCCCAGGCCGAGCAGAAACGCATTGTCGAGCCGCCTGACGACAGCTTCGATACGCCCGGTCAGCCCGAATCCGCCTTTCGGACCGGGAACGGCCTTCAACCTGCTTGTAAAATCAATGATGCCAAGTCCCGGAATAAGCAGGTTCCTGACCCGGCCCGCCCACGCGATGTCATATTGCCCCGTGCCAAAGTCCGCCTGCGCGACCAGTTCGCCGTCGAGCCTGTCAGACCGCAGCTTCAGCGGCGTGCTGGTGAGGCGCTGGCCGAGGAGTTGCAACGTGCCAGTGATCCGAACATTGCTCAGGACCTGAGAAACGATATCGCCTTGGCCATCAAGCCGCGCCGCGGACAGCTCGAGCGGAATAAGCGTAGGTCGGTCCGCTCCACCTTTGCGGCCATCGCCCGCGGCGCGCACGCCACGCAGCACCGTGCGACCGAACCGCAACTGCTGGGCACGGAGCAGATACTCAAATCGTGCGGTCGCGAACGGTCCGTTTAGCCGCATCCGCGCGATCAGCCCCCGCGCATCGAAATCATCAAGCAGCGCGTCTGGCCGGCGCAGCGACAGATCGATCAGCAGATTGTCGAATCCTCTCCCGCCCAGATGGATGCCGCCCTTCAGATCGGCCGCGATGGCGCGCGACTGCAGCTTGAGATCGCCCGAGATCAGCTTGTCGGCATAATCGCCTTCCGCCTGTATCGCGATTTCCGGCGCGGCCAGCCGGGCAAGCATGCCCTTTGCCCCGATCACATCGCCAGAAACGGCTCCGTCGATGCGGAAATGCCCTTTTTTCAGCTGGATATCGGCCCCAGCAGCCGATTTGCCGTCAAGAGTGGCATTGAGCCGTCCATTCCAGCGGGCCCAGTCCCCCTTGCCCTTGATCCGCAGATTCGCGTCTTTGGTCAACCCGGCCAAAGTTGCAAGAAGACCGCCCGCCGGTGCATTCGCCGTCAGATCGAAATTAAAGCGGTTGTCGTCCGGCCGCGCATCCAGCGCCAGCACGACCCTGTCCTGACCCAGAAGCGACCGGGCGGAAAGATCGATGGCAGCATCGCCATTCCGGATATCGGCGTCACCCGATATCGCGAAGACATCCTCGCGACCCGTCACTGCCTTGTCTACTTCCAGCCGGTCAACGCTCAGGCGCATGATCCTGATGTCGAAATCGGGCAATATCTTGCTCTTTTCGCCGGTCGAGCGAAGCTCCGGCATCCTGTGCAATCGCGCACGCGGTACTGCGAGAAGGTCGATTTCCAGCCGGTTGGAAAGCCACGACACCGGCCACCATTCGAGCCGCATGTCGGGGATCGACAGGAAGAGCCCCTTGGGATCGTAAAACCGCACATCGCGCAGCCGCGCCTTGCGATAAAGGCTGCCGTCGATGCCGCCGATCTCTATGCGCAGACCGGACGCGGGCGACAGCGAGGCAACGCGCTGGGCCACAAACCGGTGTCCGGACGGCGTATCGAGCCAGAGCAGGCCGCCAGCCACCACCAGCAGGGCGCCGAGAACGAGCGTGACGATGCCCCGGGAAAGCCAGCGCCAGCGGCTTTTCATCACGCGGACTTCCGTATCCCCGTCCGCTGCCTGTTCTGGCTCGCCGACCATCAGAACGCCTGTCCCAGCGACACGTAGACGGCAATCCGGCTGTCGCCCTTTTGCGGATTGATCGGCGTACCGACGTCGATGCGGATCGGCCCGAAGGTGGAATGATAGCGCAGGCCGATGCCCGCGCCGTATCGGAAATTGTCGATATTGGGCAGGAAGCCGGTCGATATGTTGCCCGCGTCGATGAACGGCACCACGCCGAACGCGCCCAGACGCACGCGCGCCTCCAGCGAGAATTCGGCCAGACTCTTGCCGCCGACGGGATCATTATTGGCATCGCGCGGGCCGATAGCCTGATAGCCATAACCACGGACGGACGCCCCCCCGCCCGCGTAGAAGCGCCGCGAGGGCGCTATCCGGTCATCGGTGATGCCACCCAGTATCGAGCCCAGACGCACCCGCGAGGCGACCACCACCTTGTCCGTCACCGGCAGATAGATGCTGCCGTCGACCTGCGCGCGCGCATAGCTGTAGGCGCCCGATCCATCCCGGGCGATCTCCGGGCTGAGCCGCGCACCGAGGCGAAAACCGCTCGTCGGGTCAAGCAGATCGTTGCTCGCATCATAGGTGACAGAGCCGGGAAGCGCCGCGATCAGATAGTCCCGGCTGCGCGTCGCCTTGGTGCCCAGAAACAGGTCGCGTTCGCGCGAGGCGACAAACTCGACGCCCAGGCTCCAGACCCATTTCTTCTGATAGATGATGTTCGTCTGGCGCTCGATATTCGCCGCCAGCGTGATCGTGTTCGCCGTGTACGCGTCATATTTCTGGTGCCGGGCCGACAACGCCGCGGAGAGTATGTGGTCGCGCCGCAGGAAATTGTTTCGGCGATAGCTGACGCCTGCTGCCTGTTCCCGCGTGCCGAGCAGACCGCGCGCGGTCACCGCCCCTTCTGGCGGGAAGAAGTTGCGATGCTGCCAGCTCGCCTCCAGCCTGTACCCTTCCCCCGTGCCGAAACCGATTTCGCCCGCAATGGTCCGAAGCTTGGCGCGCGTCAGAGCGACGGCTACGTCGACATGTTCACCATCGCCCTGCTCCTGCGGTGTCACCGTGACGGACGAAACAAGCCCGGTCGCGACGATCGCGCGCCGCAGATCCTCGACATCCGTCGCCTTGTAGACGTCCCCCTTGTCGAACCGGGCGATCCGTTCCAGATGACGGGCGGAGAGAAGGTCCCGGCTGGCCTCGTCCAGCGTCACGTCACCGAACAGGCGGTAACCACCGGACCGGACCGCCATTTCCAGATCGCCGGTCACCGTCTCATGGTCGACGGTGACAACCGGCTCCTCGACCTTCGCAAAGGGGAAACCGCTCTCGCCCAGCGCGATCGCCAGTTCGTTACGCGCCGCGAATATCCTGTCGGCATCGACCGGCTGGCCGACCTCCACGGGAAACGCAGTTCGCAGCATGGGCACCCGCGCCGCTGCAAAGGAGAGCCCAGGCAGCAGGACGCTGGCCAGCGTATAGCGCGTGCCCGGCCGGACGGTGAAGACGACGCGTAACCGTTCATCCCCTCCATTTTCGGGCGGACGGACCGCCGGACGGATCTGCGCGTCATAGTAACCTGCCGCGCGCAACAACCGGTCAAGCAATTCGGCGTCGAGGCGCATCCGCCGGTTGATCTGCGCCAGATTGGCGCGCTTGCCTCTTTCCAGCCGCAGGGCGGAGAGCGAGTCGAAGCGTCCCTTGAACACCTGATCCTCTATGCCTTCAAGGCCAGTGATGCTCACGCGATAGCGATAGGTCGATCCGTCGTCCGCAACCTGCCCGGCTTCCTCCTCCGGCTCCCCGGCGGCCTGCGCCCCGTCCGCGTCGTCGCTGTCTCCGGAATCTGCTTGCGCCTCGTCTGCCCGGACTTCTTCCGTCAGAACGTCATCCGGCGCGGGAGGAAGGTCCTCGATCTGCGGCGCGGACGAAGCGTCCAGATCAGGCCAGGCGATCCCCATGTCCATCCTGTCGTCGAGGTCGAGACTGAATGTATCGTCGGCCTGCGGATCGGTGACAGGGGACGAGACTATCGCCTGATCCGTGCCGACGTTCGTCTGGGCCATGGCGATACCGGGCGTGCAGGCAATATGAACCCCCAGCAGGCACGCCGCCGCCCATGTGCCCCGGCGCGAGGCTCTGGCGGCATCGGAGTGGATGGTGAAGGCGATAAATTCAGTCACTTGCAAGTCGGCACACCAGACCAAACCTCCAGCATTGGCGTCGGTTCCATGCCGCGCTGGCCGACGGGACGCCAGCCGCGCGCTGGATTTCTGATCCGACTGATTAATCCGGCTCGCGACGCATCGCAATGCGCCGGAATAGATAGCCTAAAAGGCCTGCTCCAGACGCCCGAGCAGATCGCGCGCCGGGCTTGGCACGGGTGCCGCCGTATCCGATTCCGAATGCGGTGCGCCGTCCCCACCAAAGGCACGCCGCTGCAGCCGGGCAACGCGTTCATAGAGCGACTGGCTGTCCTCGACCAGCAGGCGTGCCTGCTCCGGCAACGCGGCCAGAACTGCATCGTCACTCGGTGAGGCGGGACCAAGCCGATATTTGGGATCGGCCAATGCCTCTCCGGAGATTTCGCCGCGCCGCCATGCCCTTTGCGTCAAAAGCCATGCAATCACGTGCATCAGCCGCGTGGTGACCTTAAGCGACTCGCAGGTGAATGAAAGGCGCGACATGGTGTCGAGACTTCCATGATCCTGTCCGCCAATCCGGTCGAAATAGGAACGCGCCTCGTCCGCCATCACCATGGCGTCGACGTAAAGCCCGTCGACAAGACGGAAAAACAGCGCGGCATCAATGGACTCGGCGGTGGACATTTGGTCTGCCTGACATATCCGCCGGACTTTGTCAGCCACAGTTGTTGGTAAACGCGAGGCCTGCTCTATTTCGTCCCGATTGGAGACGTCTCGCCCCGGTTCAGGCAATGATGTCGGGAATGAGAGAATCCTCCAGCAGCGCAATCTCGTCCCGCAGGAGAAGCTTCCGTTTTTTCAGCCGTGCAATCTGAAGCTGATCGGAAACGCCGCTTTCCTGCATGGCCGTGATGGCGCTGTCGAGGTCGCGATGTTCCTGTTTCAGCAGCTCGATACGGCGCATGAGATCTTCGGGGTTCATCGCGTGGAGGATAGCCCGAATTCGTCCTTCCGGTCCAGTGGAGAGGAGAGATGCCTGGCGGGTTATCGCGCCACCGGCGCATCGCGTCGCATGGCGCCAATCAGTGCGAGACATTTGCTCCGATTCATGTTCTATTCCTTCGTCCAACACATTCGGAAAACGGAGAATGTCATGGATAACAGCCATATTTCTGCACTTCAGGCCAAGCACAATGCGCTCAAGGCGACGATTCGACTCGAACTGAGTCGGCCGATGCCGGACGCGATGCGCCTTGCCAAACTGAAGAAGCAGAAATTGCGGCTGAAGGAGACGCTTGTCGGCGCCTGACAACGGCGAGCGGAAGGGGGGAGCTTGTCAGCCCCCTCTTCCCTAGCGGGCCGTCAGCCCTTGGACGTCGCGGGCTTGCCTACAGGCCGTCGTGCGAGCTTCGGATCGATCTTTCGGTCGAATTGGACGCCGATCTGTCCGCGCTCGTAGCGCACCACTTCGCCTGTAATTTCGCCAACTCCCCGCAGATCGAAGCGGACCCGCGTGCCCGGTTCCACCAGTGCAGCGCAATCGGCCAGCATTCCAGCGGCCGAAATATTGCGTACCCGGGCCTGACCGATGCCGTTACCCTCGCCATCGTGGAGTATGGCCAGCAGCAACATACTGTCCCGCGAGCCCGTACGCTCGTCGGGCACGCCAACGGCTTGATCGTTCTTGTTCATTTTGCGCAACCCCGACTTTTGTCTTGGACAGGGTTGCCGCCCGCGACGCCGTTCCGTCGCGCCAAACATCACCCCGTCACGGGGCAGTGCACAAAAAATGACAGGCAAACAAGCTCGGCCAACGAAAATCCTGCTCGCCTTACCGTATTTCAGTCGTCGCGGGAGACCTTTTCCTGCCGCTCATGGCGCTCCTGCGCCTCCAGCGTCATGGTAGCAATTGGCCGGGCCTCGAGGCGTCCGAGCGAAATGGGCTCGCCCGTCACTTCGCAATAGCCATATTCGCCCTCGTCTATACGACGCAGCGCCGCGTCGATCTTCGCGATCAGCTTGCGCTGGCGGTCGCGGGTGCGCAGCTCAATGGACCAGTCCGTTTCGCTCGATGCCCGGTCATTCATGTCCGGCTCACGCAGGGGCTCGTTCTGCAGCACGGCCAGCGTACCCTCGGCTTCGGAGAGAATCTCCTTCTTCCAGTCGACCAGCCGCCGCCGAAAATATTCCAGCTGCTTCGGATTCATGAATTCTTCATCGGGAGATGGCCGGTATCCGTCAGGCAGGTCTGTCATGGATTTTCCGCGTTCTCCAAGGCTGATGTTCGTCACCCATTCTCTCCTGACAACGGGGGCGGATCGTCTCTGCTCCCGCAATCCTGTTGGACGCGCCTATAGCCATGCCGCGTTGGCCGCACAAGCGCGCAAACTAGGCTAGTGCAGGAAAGATGAAGGGGGTGCCGGCACGAAGCCGGCCGCGCCACATGTTCCAATTCAAGACATTAACGACATACCGTTACGCGACACTTGCAAAAAGTGGCCTATGGCGGTCAAAAACAGAGTTAATGCCGTTGAAGTTAATGCTATGTTCCGGCTTTGTGATTAGCGAAACGGGGTGAAGTGCGGCCAACCGGGCGCGCAGCAAGGTAACGAGACAGCTCAATGTCGGTCAGAATGGCTTTCGCAAATCTCTGCGCCGCGGCGTGCGGCGGCGCCATTGTGGGTGGCGGAGCCGTGCATGTGGCCGACTCGCCCCGACCTGCGGTGGTGCATTCGACCAAGAGCAAGAAATATGCGCCGCGCGAGATAAAGCCTGTGAAGCGGAAGCTTGCCGTCCAGCGCTCGCGTCCCGCCCCGGTGTGCGAACCGACAGTTGTAACGATGCCCGCACCCGTGCCGCTACCCGCGCCGGTGCAGGAGATACCGGCGATGGTCAGCAATGCAGGCACGCCGGTTGTCATCGGCGGAGGTAGCAGCGGCCCCGGCTATGTCGGCGGCAGCGGCGGCTTCTTCGGCGGTTTCTTCGGAGGCGGGAGCGGTGGCGGCAGCGTCGTCATTTCGTCCACAACCAGCGGCGGCTCCACCAGCAGCTCAACCTCAACCGGGGGTGTTTCGACATCGACTGGCGGGTCCAGCACATCGACCGGCGGCGTCAGTTCGACCTCGGGCGGCTCCAGCACCAGCACATCGACAGGTGGTTCGAGCACTTCTACCGGCGGAGTCAGTTCCACGTCCTCCACTTCGACGGGTGGCGTATCGTCCACTTCCTCGAGCTCGACTGGCGGCATTTCCTCCACATCGACATCGAGTTCGACCAGCGGCGGGGTATCGACCTCAACGGGTGGTGTGAGCACATCGACGGGTGGCGTCAGCTCGAGTTCCGGCGGATCCAGCACCAGCACCTCTACTAGCGGCTCGAGCAGCAGCACAAGCTCCAGCACCTCTACCGGCGGCGTTCCGTCGTCATCTACCGGGGGCGATACGCCTCCCCCTCCGCCTCCCCCAGATGACGGCAGCAGCACATCAACCTCAACATCCTCCGGCGTGACATCGTCCAGCTTCGGCGGATCGACCAGCACGTCCTCGTCGACATCGACCTCTTCCTCGACATCGTCGAGCACTTCCTCATCCACATCCGGCAGCTCGTCCACCTCGACGAGTTCCGGCGGCAGCAGCGGCGGCACGGACGTGCCCGCACCGCCGATGATCCTGCTTTTCGGGGCGGCGGCCGCCGCCCTGGTGGCGCGGCGCAGGTTCGCCGCCAGGCGCGAAGGCGAGAGCCAAGCCTGATTTGCCGCCATAAAGAGGCGACCCGACTGAGGCGGTGCCGGAAACGACACCGCCTCATTTCTACCTGGGGTCGGCGCAGCCCACCTAGCTCGCTGAGACGATCTTCTCGATCTCGGGCACAGGATGATCGGTCAGGTCCTTGGCGATCTCCCCGACCAGCCGCTGTTCCACAGCTTTGTGATAATGTTTCCGCATCTCGCCCAGCATCTGCGGCGGCGCGACGACGATCAGCCGCTCGAAATCGTCCGCGAGCGCCCGCTTTTTCAGCAGCGCGGCGGCATCGGCGGCAAAGCGATCTTCCTCCTGCCGGTGAAAATCGGTATGCGCGTAGGAATCCTGATGGGATCCCATGACAGCAGGCGTCGCGGAGCGACCCGCCGGATGCGTCGCCTGTTCCCGCGTCGCGGGATTTTCGATTTCCTCGACTTTCTCTCCCCTGAGATTGGGATACCGGGCATCGCCTTCGTTCCGGAACATCAGCATTTTGCGCCCGTCGACGACCAGCACGAGGGTGTCATGATCGATTTGCATGATTTTCTCCTGTTCCAACCATGTTTCAGTAACGCGAAGCGCAGCGCCGGGTTGCACGGCGCGATGCGCGCGGGCATAGGGCTACGCCATGCACGACATCCGCTTTATCCGTGAAAATCCCGATGCCTTCGACGCCGGTCTCGCCCGCCGCGGTCTTGCACCGATGAGCGCAGAGATCGTGAAGGCGGACGAGGGGCGTCGCGCGATCTCCACCGAGCTGCAGCAGGGCCTCGCCAAGCGCAACGAAGCGAGCAAGGCAATCGGTCAGGCGATGGCACAGAAGGACATGGCGAAGGCCGACGCGCTGAAGGCCGAGGTCGCTCAGCTCAAGGAGAGCCTGCCCGCGATGGAGGAGCAGGAACGCGAGGCAGCGGCCGCGATGGAGGCGACGCTTGCGGCGATCCCGAACCTGCCCTCGGATGATGTACCGGACGGCGAGGACGAGACTGCCAATGTCGAGATCGATCGCTGGGGTAGCCCGCGCAGTTTCGATTTCAAACCGCAGGATCATGCCGATTTCGGACCCGCGCTGGGACTCGATTTCGAAGCGGCGGCGGCGATGTCCGGCGCGCGCTTTGCCGCCTTGCGCGGCGGGGTTGCCCGGCTGCACCGTGCGCTCGCCCAGTTCATGCTCGACACGCAGACCGGGCAGAACGGTTATGAGGAGGTGAACCCGCCGCTGCTGGTGCGCGATCACGCACTCTATGGCACTGGCCAGCTTCCGAAATTTGCCGAGGACCTTTTCCAGACCACCGACGGCCGCTGGCTGATCCCCACCGCGGAGGTGTCCCTCACTAACCTGATACGCGAACAGATTCTCGCTGATAGCGAGCTTCCCTTGCGCTTCACCGCCCTCACCCCCTGTTTCCGCTCGGAAGCGGGCGCGGCCGGGCGCGACACGCGCGGCTATATCCGGCAGCACCAGTTCGAGAAGGTCGAACTGGTCGCGATCTGCCGCCCGGAGGACAGCGAGGCGGAACATCGGCACATGGTCGCATCGGCCAAAGGCATATTGGAGGCGCTTGCCCTCCCCTATCGCACCATGCTGCTGTGCTCAGGCGACATGGGCTTTTCCGCGCGCAAGACATTCGATCTGGAGGTCTGGCTGCCGAGCCAGCAGACGTTCCGTGAGATCAGCTCCATTTCCAACTGTGGCGATTTTCAGGCGCGGCGGATGAACGCGCGCTACCGGCCAGAGGGGGAGAAAGGCACCCGCTTCCTCCACACGCTCAACGGCTCCGGCCTCGCGGTCGGCCGCACGCTGGTTGCAGTGCTGGAGAACTATCAGAATGCAGACGGAAGCGTCACCGTACCGGAGGCGCTGTCACCCTATATGGGTGGGCTGACCCGGCTGAAGCCACGCTGATGCGTATTCTCCTGACCAATGACGACGGCGTGAACGCCCCGGGCCTGAAAGTGCTGGAAAAGATCGCGCGCGCCATTTCCGACGACATCTGGAGCGTCGCGCCGTCCGAGGAACAATCGGGCGCCGGTCACAGCCACACCCACACCCGTCCCTTGCGCATTCGCAAACATGGCGAACGGCATTTCAGCGTAACCGGCACACCGACGGACTCGGTGATGATGGCCGTCAGCCACCTGATGAAGGATTGCCGCCCCGACCTGATCCTGTC
>JBFXHW010000031.1:0-15357 GCA_050176605.1 Sphingobium sp.
CGGCCGAGGCCCTGCCCGAAATGATCGAGATGGCGGCCTATAACGAGATGGTGGTCGGCGATCGCGGCGCGGCGATGAAGGGCGTGCCGATGATCCGCAAGCCCGCCAAGTTCATCCTGAACAACCTCGCCAGCTATCTCGCCGGCCACAAGATCACCGATCTCAATTCGGGCCTGCGCGTGTTCCAGCGCCCGGTGCTGGTGAAGTTCCTGCACCTTCTGCCCAACGCCTTTTCCTTCACGACGACGATCACGCTGTGCATGCTCGCGTCGGGCTATAATGTCTCCTACCTGCCGATCACCTATGGCAAGCGGGTGGGCACATCGAAGATCAAGCCGCGCGACTTCTTCCGCTTCATGCTGCTGGTGTTCCGCCTGACGGTGTATTTCCAGCCGCTGCGCGTGTTCCTGCCGTTCGGCGCGCTTCTCTTCACCATCGGCGTCGTCAAGGCGATCTACGACATCTATATCGACAACCTCTCGGAAACGGCGATCTTCGGCATGCTGGGAGCGTTCGTCGTCTGGTCCTTCGGACTGATCGCGGACATGATCGCGCGCAGCCAGGTCAACGCGCCCAGCCCCGGCTGATGACGCCCGCACGCCGCCAGACCCTGATATGGGCGCTGCGTATCGCCGTCAGCGCCGCAGTGCTGGCGTTCATCTTTCACATCGTCCCCTTTGAAACGGTGATGGATGCCGCGCGGCGGCTGCCGCTGTGGCTGTGGATCGCGGGCTTTGTCCTGTTCCTCGCCGGCCACGCGATCACGGCGGCCAAATGGTGGATGCTGATCGGTGCCGACGTCCCCTTTTCCGTCGCCTTCCGCGCCCATCTCGCGGGCCTTGGCGCCAACCTCGCGCTTCCGGGCGTTGCGGGCGGCGACGTGGTGCGCGCCGCGCTGGTGCTGCGGCGGACGAGCGACGGCGGACGCCTCGCCATCGGATCGCTCGCCGACCGGCTGATCGACACGCTGTCGCTCGGCCTCGTCGCGCTCGCCGGCGCATGGTTCGCCTTTCAGGCCGACGGCGCGACGGCGCTGGAGGTGATGGCGGTCATCCTCGCCATCATCGGCCTTACCATCCTGTTCCTGCGCCGGTTCGCCGCGCCGCTCGCCCGCATCGGCATGCGGATAGCAGGCGACGGAAAGATCGGCAGGCTGCTCGGCAAGATCGGCGGCGCGCTGGTCGATATCGGCCGCCAGCCCGGCCTGCTCGCAGGCTGCCTCCTGTTGTCGCTGGTCACGCAATGCCTGTTCGTCGCGATCAACATCGCTTTCGCGCTGGCGCTCGGTCTCGCCATACCCGCCGCCGCCTGGTTCTATAGCTGGGCCGCCGCGAAGATCATCGCGATCGCGCCGATCAGCCTGGGCGGCCTGGGCGTGCGCGAGGCCAGCATGGCGACGCTGCTGCAGCCGTTCGGCGCGGATTATGGCGCCGTCATCGCCGTCGGCCTGCTGTGGCAGACCGTGCTCTATGCCAGCGGTCTGCTCGGCATCGTCGTGCAATCGACGCTTTCTTCCGCGCCGGACCGCAAGGACCGTTCCGCCACCGATCCCCAACCCAATGCAGGGCAGATATGAACGCCGAAACGACGATCTCCGCTGGCGCCGCAAAGGGCGAAACGCCGACCTCTCCCCGCGTCGCCATATTGGGCGGCGGCCCGGCGGGCGTGGGCGCCGCCTATATGCTCGCCAAGGCGGGCAAGGCAAAGCCGCTGGTGCTGGAGCGCGGCCCGCGCGTTGGCGGCAATTCGGGCAGCTTCCTGCATGACGGCGTCAATTGCGATTATGGCAGCCATCGCCTCCACCCGGCGAGCGACCCCGAAATCCTCGACATGATCCGCGATCTGGTCGGCAGCGACCTGCTGACCCGCCCGCGCCACGGCCGCATCCGCCTGAAAGGCAGCTGGATTCACTTCCCGCTGAAGCCCGCCGACCTGCTGATGAAGATGCCCAAGGGCTTTGCGCTGTCGCTGTTGCGCGACATGGGCACCAAGCCGTTCCGCAAGGGCGCGGCGACGCCGGAAGCCGAAACATTCGCGAGCATATTGCACAAGGAACTCGGCCCCGCGATGTGCGAGGGATTCTATTATCCCTATATGAAAAAGCTGTGGGCACTGGCGCCTGAAAAGTTGGCCGTTACCCTCGCCCGTCGCCGCATATCGGGCAGCTCTATCACCAAGATCATCAAGAAGGTGCTGGGTCAGCTTCCCGGTTTCAAGAAGCCGCAGACCGGCATATTCTATTATCCCCGCACCGGCTTTGGCCTTATCAGCGAGAGCCTGAAGACCGGCGGAGAGACGCTGGGCGCGAGGTACAATCTCGAATCGACGGTCACCGCGATCGAGCATGAAGACGGCAAGGTGAAGGCGGTGCGCTGGAAAACGGCGGATGGCGCCGAGCAGCGGTTCGAGACCGATCATGTCTGGTCCACCATACCGCTTTCGCTGCTGGTGCGCTCGCTCGAACCCGCTGCGCCCGCGCATGTGATCGAGGCGACCGAGAAGATCAGCTATCGCGGCATGATCCTGATCTACATCACGCTGGATCAGGACCAGTATACGGAGTTCGACGCGCATTATTTCCCCGAACTCAACGTGCCGATCTCGCGCCTGTCCGAACCGAAAAACTATTCGGCGTCGAGCGAACCCAGGGGTACGACAGTGCTGTGCGCGGAACTGCCCTGCGATCCGCACGAAGAATTGTGGGGCATGACCGACGACCAGTTGGGACAGAAGCTTTGCGACTGGCTGGTCGATACCGGCCTGCCGCGCCCGAAGCTGAAGGCATCGGCCACGCGCCGCCTCAGCCACGCCTATCCGGTCTATGACCGCGATTACGAGACGCATTTCGCCGTTCTGGACAATTATATCGCCTCGATCGACGGCCTCCTGACCTTCGGGCGGCAGGGTCTGTTCGCGCATGACAACACCCACCATGCGCTCGCCATGTCGGCGGCGGCGGTCGAATGCTTCGGCGCGGACGGCAGCTTCGACGAGGCGAAGTGGAAGGTGCACCGCAAGCATTTCGAAAGCCATGTGGTGGAGGACTGACGGTCGCAAAGCCGCGGATAATCGGGGATTTGGTTAACTGCTTAATGGCTTAACGCGCTTGATTGCGGGGCCAAATGAGATCAGAACAGTGTCAGTGGGCACGCAGTGAATGCGAGGACTATCATGAAACTTGCCAAGGTCGGTCAGGATATCGAGACCGGAAACGCAGCATGGACTTTCGACGGCAAGGTGGCGGACACCTTTGTCGACCATGTCCGCCAGTCGGTGCCGCTGTACGAAAAGGGCCATGATCTGGTCTGCCAGCTTTCCGACTATTTCGTCGACAAGACGAGCACGGTCTATGAACTGGGCACATCGACGGGCGAACTGATCCGCAAGGTCGCACAGCACAACGCCCATCGCGACGGCGCGCGCTTCATCGGCATCGACCCGGTCGGCCCGATGGTGACGAAGGCGAAGGAGCATTGCGCCGACACGCCGTCCGTCACCATTATCGAGGAGGACGCCCGCAATTTCGAGTTCGAGAAGTCGGACCTCATCATCTCCTATTACACGATCCAGTTCATCCCGCCGCGCGACCGTCAGCAGCTTTTCAACAAGCTGTACGAAGCGCTGAACTGGGGCGGCGCGCTGGTAATGTTCGAGAAGGTGCGCGCGCCCGACGCCCGCTTTCAGGACATGACGGTGAGCATGTACAATGAGTTCAAGCTCGAGCAGGGCTTCGATTGCGACGAGATCGTCACCAAGACGCGCTCGCTGAAAGGTGTGCTGGAGCCGTTCTCGACCCAGGGTAATTTCGACCTGATGGCCCGGGCCGGTTTCAAGGACATGATGAGCATCATGAAATATGTCTGTTTCGAGGGCTTTGTCGCTATCAAGTAGGCGATAGAGCGCTTCCAGAGGGGACTGGCAAAAGACGGCCGGTCGGGAGATATCCCGGCCGGCCGTTTCGCCGTTCGTCGCACTTTAGGCGTCCGGGTGCTGCGAACCTAATCTCTTGGTAAGGTTCGTTTCCCATAATCGGGCCGATCGAGAGCCGCCGTCGCGGCTCCGCCGAGGGCTGACACATGGGACTTCACAAGCCGCTGAAACCGGACCAGACATTTCAACTCGACCTGTCGGCGCGGGGCTATGTCGTGTTGTTCCGTCCCGATCGGCCCAACCACTGCCCGGGTTGCGGCCATTCGCAATGGTTTGTCGGCCGCATTTCGGCCGAATGCGGCATCTGCGGTACCGCGTTGCCGCTTGCTTCGGAAGCACAGCAGAGCCCGGTAAGCGGCGCGGGCCGGAAAGCCGTGGCGCTGCACATGGTCAATTCCGCGCCGCCACTCTCCAGCGGCAGGGAAAGACGCAAGGAAGAGCGCATTCCGGCCAGCGGCCGTGTGCTCGGCCTGCATATCGACGGGTCGCCGCATGCCTTCCGGATAGAGGATATTTCGGCGGGCGGCGTGAAGGGTGCGTTGCTGCCCGGCATGGAGCAGGCGACCAGCCTGATGATCGAGCTGGAGGACGGAAGCACGCTCTCCGCCGAACTGCGGTGGACAGATGGCGAGTTCGCGGGTCTGGCCCTGCTGTCACCGCCCACGGCCTGACCGGTGCACCGGTCAGCGGCCGCGCAGGCCCAGCTTCTTTTCCAGCGATATCAGCACGAAAGTGACCGGCGCATAGATATGGTAGCACAGGTGCATCGCCATCGCGCCGAGTGACCGGACAACGCCCAGACGCTTCGCCAGAAAGCCGAAAAAGGCACGATTGAGCCAGATATAGAGCAAGGCGCAGACCAAGGCGGCGGTCAGGAACAGGGCGGGCTCCACCACCGGACCGAACCAGACGGTGACGAGTGCGGCAAGCAGCGACAACACGGTCGCCAGCGCGAGCAGGGACTTCACCCGCTCGACCCAGCTTATGTTGAGGTCCGCCTCACCCGCCTTGCCATCGACGATCAGGCGGGACCAGGGCATCGCGCGACGCACGACATCGGTGTGCCAGACCCGCCACAGGCTCCAGTCCTTCCAGTGCTTGCACAGCGCCTCGGGCACAAGCCGGATACGGTGGCCCGCGGCGATGACCCGTGCGCCCAGCTCGATATCCTCGATGCTGGGATGGGCGAACATCTCCACGTCGAAACCGCCCGCGGCAAGGAACACCTCGCGGTCCATCAGGCCGAGGCCCGACCAGAAGGTTTTCGCCTCGCGCTTGCTCTGCTGATGCACATAATGGTGGCGCAAATTGGCATAGAGGCTGGTCACGCGTTGCGACCAGGGGGCATCGTCATAGGAACCGAAGGCGGCCTTGGCGCCATTGGCGCGCATATCCGCGACCAGCCGTTCGAGCGCCTCCGGCGAGATCACGACATCGGCGTCGACAAACAGCAGCAGGTCCGATTTCGCGTGCAGCGCCGCCTGATTGCGGCCATGGCCCGGACCACGCGGGGCACCGTCGTTACGGATCACCGTAACCCCGGCCTCCCGGGCGATCTTGTCGGTTTCGTCGGTGGAGCCGTCGCTGAACAGCAGAACCTCGTCCGCCGGCCGGTTCATTCCCGAAATCGCCTTCAGGCATGCGGGCAGCGTCGCCCGGGCGTTATAGGCCGGGATGATGACCGTGACGCTCGGGCTGGCTTCGGTTTCGTCAGGCGATTTCAGGGTGCCGTTCAATGACTGAATGAGAGTCAACCCCATGCTCCTGCTCTTTGAAGGTCACCGATGCCTCGACATCCGCATTATAGCCTTCATCGACACTCACGCTCCACAAATCGTTGGAGCCGCCCAATATATTGTCCGCCGCCAGCATCGCAGTCAGCATCGAATGATCCTGATTGTTGAAACGGTGCATGCCATTGCGCCCGACGACCTGAAGATTGCGCAGATCGGACAGCCAGCCGCGGATCATGCCCAGCGCATCGCGATAGCTGTTGTCGTAGATCGGGAAAGCCTTCACCTGGCGGATGACCTTGCCGTCGACGACGGATGCCGCCTTGGCGATGCCAAGCTGTTCAATCTCGGCAGAGGCGAGCTTGATCAGCGCCGCATCGTCCATGCTCCAGAGGTCGTCATTTTCCTGGCAGAAATATTCCATGCCGATGCTGGAGCGCGATGCATCCGGCACCAGTTCCTCCGACCAGGCCCGGAAATTCTGGACGCGCGCGACGCGCACCTCGGGGCTGTGGACGTAGATCCAGTTGTCGGGGAACGGATCCTTGCCCTCGATGATCAGGGCGACGGTCAGGAATTCGCGATAGCGCAGGCTCTTGGCCGCCGCCTGGATGGCCGGCGGCGCGGGTGGCACCATCGAAAGAACCAGCGTGGAGATGGGCATGGAGGAGATGAAATGATCGGCCTCTACCCGGACGGTCCCCCGCTCGCCGTCGCCGGTCTTTTCGACCTCCATCGCGACAACCAGATCGCCCTCGCGATAGATGCGCGCGGCGGAAGAATTCATCCAGATCTCGCCGCCATTATCCTCTATGCGGTCGCGGAACGCTTCCCACACCATGCCGGGGCCGAGTCGCGGATAGGAGAAGGATTCCATCAGGCTGTCGTCGGAATCCTCGCTGCTGCCGGTAATCGCGTTGACCAGCGCCTTGCGCAGCGAAAGATTCTTGATCTGCTGCGCGGCCCAGTCGGCGCGGATCGATGTGGACGGCATGCCCCACACCTTTTCCGTATAGGTGCGGAAGAAGTGCCAGAAGAGGCGCCCGCCGAAGCGATTGGTCACCCACTGGGCGAAATTCTCTTCCTCCTTGTGCGGCATGAACAGCCACTTGGCATAGCTCAGGAGGATGCGGATGGACTCGTAAATGCCCATGTTGCGCAGCGCGTTGAACAGCTTGAGCGGATAGGCGAAGAACTTGCCGCGATAGAAGATGCGGCTCTGGCGCGGGCGGGTCAAAAAGCCCTCGGGCAGGATTTCGCGCCACAGCGCGTCGACCTGCTTCACCTTGGTGAAGAAACGGTGCCCGCCGATATCGAAGCGATAGCCCTTGTAATCCTCGGTGCGCGAAATGCCGCCGACCTTGTCGAGTTCCTCGATTACAATGACGTCGTGCTTGTCGCTGTTCTTCTGCAGCCAGTAGGCGGCGGTGAGACCGGCCGGCCCGCCGCCAATGATCGCGACGGTCTCCCGTTCCTTGACCGCCGACCGGCCAAGTACGTTCGATCCGGTCTGCAACCTCTGGTGATACCAGGCGATGGTGTGGTCGAGGCCCTCGCGCAGCTTCAGCGTCGGATTCCAGCCGAGCAGCGCGCGCGCCGTGCTGATGTCCGGACGGCGGATGTGCGGGTCGTCCTGCGGCAGGTCCTTGTAGGTGACGGTCGACGTCGGGTTGATCTTCGCGGTGACGATCTCGGCGAGTTCGCGAATCGAGAATTCGTCGTCATTGCCGATATTGACGGGGCCGACACAGGATCCCTCGACATTCATCAGGCGCATCAGGCCATCGACCGTATCGTCGACATAGCAGAAGGAACGGGTCTGCGAGCCCGAGCCGTAAATGGTCAGGTCCTTGCCCGTGATCGCCTGCGTCACGAGATTGGGAATCACGCGCCCGTCGCCGATGCTCATCCGCGGACCATAGGTGTTGAAGATGCGCGCGACGCGTACCTCCGTGCCATATTGGCGGTTGAAATCGAAGCAGGCGGTCTCGGCGGCGCGCTTGCCCTCGTCATAGCAGGCGCGCGGGCCGGTGCAGTTCACCGCGCCGACATATTTTTCGGGCTGGGGATGCACCGTCGGGTTGCCGTAGACCTCGCTCGTCGAGGCCTGGAGCATGCGGGCATCATGCTTCTCGCAATATTCGAGGACATTGAGCGTGCCGACCACGCAGGTGCGGAGCGTACCGATCGGATCGGCCTGATAATGCTGCGGCGCGGCGGGACAGGCGAGATTATAGAACTGGTCTGCGGCAATATCGGGAAATTCATCGCGAATATCGACGTGCATGAAATGGAAATTCGGATGCGTGCTGATATCCGCCAGATTCGCGGTGAAACCGGTTTGCAGATTGTCGAAACACCACACTTCGTGGCCATCGCGGATCAGGCGATCGCACAGATGAGACCCGATGAATCCCGCGCCACCCGCGACAATGATTCTCACCGCTCAACTCCTGCCCACTGAGGCCGCCGCAAAAACTTGACCATTTCTTGATGCCGCCCAATAATCTGAAAGAAGCGCCGGGATCACCGCCTCGTCTTAAAAGAAAACGAGACTGATTTCTCGATGCTGCGGTCCCTATTTACCCACGCTTTCTTCAAATCAGATTAATATTCAAATCGCTCGGCTTGTCGGCTCAATCGACGGATTAATCAACCTGGCCTGAGACTCGCGCCGCCCATCGAAATATCTTCTAAACGAAAAACCGTAGCAAGTTCGTTTATCATCTTTGGCAACGCTTTGCCTAATCTGTCCCAAACAAGCACGTTAAGTCAACGCCATAACCATGCCTTGAGCTTCCGCTTGCGCCGTTCGCGCAGCATCTTCCACCACATCCACAGGCCACTGCCCGTCAGGAACAGCAGCATGACACCCAACAGCAACCCTACCAGATTACCGCCGATGCCGGCGAACCGCAGGGTGTGAAGCTCCAGCGCCACATCATGCAACGTGCGCCAGGTCGACTGCTCCGTCGGCGACGCGGCAGCGGGCACCTTCACCTTTCCGCTGTCGAGATCGATCACCGCAGGATCGGAAACGCCGTCAAAGCGCACAACCGCGATCGGCTTGCCGCCCTTGGCATCGAGCGCGACCGAGACAATCGGCGCGGAAGGATTGTGCTGCCGCGCAAGCAACTGCGCTCTTTCCGCCAGATCGACCGGGTCGATCGGCGCCATGACGGCAGGGGCCGGCTTTGCCGGCTTGGCCGGGTCAGCCTTCGCCACGACCTTGTAAAGCTGGAGCCAGCTTCCGCTCAGCGCCAGAAACAGCAGGAACAGTCCCGCCAGGGTACCGAACCAGCGGTGCCACATGCGCCAGTTATTCATGCCTTGCCCTTCCCCAGTGTTTGCCATCCGCCGCCGGACCAGTCACGCGCGAAGGCGATCGCGACAAGCGGCAGCAGCCAGACGATACGCGCCTGATAGCGCGGCGCGACGCCGGAGAAAATAGCGCAGACGGCGGCATTGGCCAGCAGGCCGGAAAGGACGATAAGCACGACGCCGCGCTGCTCGAACGTCAGCCGCCGCCAGGACCATGCGAGCAGCGCGAGCGAAGCAAGCACGGCGGCATAGTCGAGGATGCTCAACAGGCCGATCAGCGGCGGGACATTGCCGCTGTCGGCGTCGAACAGCACGACCTTGCCGTTCGGCATCGCCTGCAACCGGCCGTCATAGAAGAGATAGTCGAGTTCGAACGAAATGAACTGGTCGGGCACATCACGCAGCACGATATAGGCCTGATGCAGCGGATAACGCAGCGTTGTCCGGACAAGGATTTCCTTTTCCTCGGCACGGATGCGGTCGAGCTGCTCGGGCGTCGCGCGGTTGACGACATTCCCCGGCTTGAAGAGGAAGCGGTCGACATCATCCGGAATATCCGTGCCATAGACCTCGCACATCGCATAGGCGTGGCGGTCTTTCGCGCAGACATCCTTCAGATACCAGTTGGCGGGACCGTTATCGAGCCCCCGCGCCAGCGCCAGCGGAAAGCTCTTGGGCGCGATACTTACCTGACCGAAGCCGATTAGCCCGGTCAGCATCGTCGCCGCGACTCCGGCCACGACCGGGAGCCACAGAATGGCGAGGCGGACCCGCCGCGCACCACGCTGGCCGCGCTGGCGCAGCAAGAGGATGACGAAGGTCGCGAGCACCGCCATGCCCGCCGCGACCGGTGGATGGCTGGCGTGCACGGTAACGCTTGCGATCGCCGCCATCACCAGCAGGAACAGCAATACCGGCGAAAATCGCCGCCAGTAGAAGGGAAGCACGGCCAGCGTTCCCACCATGATCCCGGCAAAACAATCCGGCAGGATGAACGTGGCGACCGGCGCCAGCCCCGTGCCGCCCACCAGCACAACGGTCAGAAATACGAACGCCCTGGTAGATGGCCCGGCGAGCGCCATGAACAGCGCGACGACGACCAGGGCGACGCAAAGCGCCTGAAACAGCGCGAGGTAGATCATCGACACGCCCGGCCCGTTCAGCGCATAGCCGAGCACGCTGTAGACGATCGACCGCGCGACGATCTTGTCTTCGCCCTGCGCGGCGCCCGCGGCGGGCCGGGCCGCGGGCTGCTGCGCCGACGGCAGGTTGATATGCAGCTTTTTCGCGACGAAGGTGACGGCGGTCTTTCCGCCATTCTGATAATAGGCGCTGTCCAGCATATAGGCCGGCTTGCCGGTCAGCAGCAGCGGCCACAGCAGCAGGAAGGCGAGCAGCAGCGTGCGCGCCAGATAGGTGCGGCTGATCGTGACCTTGTGCATCGAAACCCCTGTCGCCTCGCCCCCTGCGATGGAACCATAGCGCGTTCGCACGTGCAATAGGATAATAGCCTTCACATTCGGTAAAGGCACCTGTTTCCGATCCGCTCCGCGCGCCGACCGCGCTTTTTCGCAAGGCGGCTGTCCGGTGTCCGGTCATGAACCACAAGAGGCGCACGCCCTTTCGGCTTGCGTCGCCCGGCCGAGACACTATAGCCGGGCGGCGCGTAAACATGGCGCCGTGCGGGCGTGGTGAAACTGGTAGACGCGCCGGACTCAAAATTGCGTTTGGCCTAAAAAAGTAAGCCAAAAACCCCTTAAAACCAATGGTTTGAGCAAGGACGAGACCTCCAAAAAGACTTACACATGTCTTACACACTTTGGAGTTCTCGCAATGCCGACAGAAAACCATCTGCTGATGGATGGGGCGCTGCACGTCTATCGACGTGAGAGGAGCCGCTACTGGCAATGCTCGACCTATCTTGGCAGCCGCAACTATCGGCAGACGACCAAGGAAGAGAGCCTTGCTGCCGCCAAGGATTTCGCCCGCGACTGGTATATGGAGCGGTGCGTCGAGGATCGCCAACGCCGACGCGGTGGCGTTTCTATGCTGAACGACCCCGTTCAGCTTCCAATAGCCGATACCGGCGCTTCGACCGATGGTCGTCTTCGGCGAACGCGAACCGGCCCCAGCTTCGAGGATGCCGCCAAAGCGTTTGCCAGTGAGTTCGAGGTCATCACAATGGGTGAACGCAATGCCGGTTATGTGAAATCGAAGTCCGACATCATCCGCGTTCACCTATTGCCGTTCTTTGGCGAAACCGCGCTTGAGGACATTACGGCTGGCAAGGTGCAGGAATATCGGGCGCACCGTCAATCATCGCGGATCGATCCCAAAACCGGCAAGCCGAAGAAGCCCGCCCGCGCGACCTTGCATCACGAGATCGTCACGCTCCGTCAGGTGTTGAAGACCGCGAACCGCAAAGGCTGGATCGCGGCAATCCCGGATATGTCTGCACCCTACAAGACGTCCGGCAAGGTCGAGCATCGCGCGTGGTTCTCGCCCGAGGAATACAAGATGCTCTACGAGGCCACACGCGAGCGGGCGAAGAACCCGCCAAAGCCGCGCTGGCGCGAAGTCTGCGAGACCTTTCACGATTATGTTCTGTTCATGGGCAACACCGGGCTGCGGCCCGATGAGTCTGCGCGGCTTGAGTTGCGGGACGTCAAGATCGTGAACGACGAATCGACTGGCGAGCGCATCCTGGAGATCGAGGTGCGCGGCAAGCGCGGTGTCGGTTTCTGCAAGTCGATGCCCGGTGCGATCCTGCCCTTCGAGCGCGTCCGCAAGCGCAAGCAGCTCAAACCGACTGATCGCATTTTCGGTAAATCGCCGCGAGAGTTGATGAACACAGTCCTCGATGAGCTGAATCTGAAGTTCGACCGCGATGGTCACATCCGCACCTGCTACAGCCTTCGGCATACCTATATCTGCCTGCGATTGCTCGAAGGGGCGGACATTTATCAGGTCGCCAAGAACTGCCGCACCAGTGTCGAGATGATCGAGAAGTTTTACGGGCGGCATTTGAAGAACAACATCGACGCATCGGCCGTCAATGTTCGCAAGGCGAAACCCCCGAAAGTCGCTGCACGGAAGAAGGCCGCGAAGCCAACAACATAAGACAAGTTGCTGATGTTTACCGTTGCGTGTTTTGAGGGTGACGCTATAGGCGTCTCGCAACGCGGGCGTGGTGGAATTGGTAGACGCGCGGGATTCAAAATCCCGTTCCGCAAGGAGTGTGGGTTCGATTCCCACCGCCCGCACCATCCAAGATAGCAGGCTCTGTAAAGTCCACCGCACGGGGGACAGGAGCCTGCATCAGCGGATCGCCTGGGGTCGCACGGCCCGCGCTCCGCTGCGCGAAATGACAATCGAACGGCATTGTCATGCTGGCACTTGGCATCCCATCCGGGATGCGGCCATCGCCACAAATTGACTCCGCGAAGCGACAATGTGCCTGTGATGATTGATTGGCTATCGCTTTATCAATCATAATTGGGCTATATTGTGATGGATAGAAAGGCATCCTATCCATCATGCGCTGGAATTGGCAACTTCCCGACTGGCCTGATTTCCGCTTCGACGCGGAACGCATCCGCGCGTCAGAAGGGCAATTCCTGAAAGGATCAGGCGTCGTCATTGGCGCGCTCCACCACCTGGACGCCGATGAGCGCGATGGGCTGACCATCGAACTCATTTCCCAAGAGGTTGTCGATAGTTCTGCCATTGAGGGCGAGATCCTTGACCGTGCCAGCGTCCAGTCGTCGCTCGCGCGGCATCTGGGCTTTGCCGCTGATACGCGCCGCGCCAGCGCGGCGGAGGCCGGGGCCGCCGAACTCATGGCCGATGTTTATCGTAGTCATGCAGCGCCGCTCGACGATCGGACGCTGTTCGCATGGCACGCCATGCTGATGAACGGGCGTCGCGACATTGCCGATGTCGGGCGCTACCGGACGCACGAAGATGCCATGCAGATCGTCTCGGGCGCACTCCATGCGCCGCGCGTGCATTTCGAGGCTCCACCCTCGGAGACCATACCGATGGAAATGTCCCGTTTCATCGCGTGGTTCAACGACAGCGCGCCGTCGTCACCAAACTCGCTTCCCGCGATCACCCGTGCCGCAATCTCGCACCTGTGGTTCGAGAGCATCCATCCCTTTGAAGACGGCAATGGCCGGATCGGGCGCGCGATTGCTGAAAAGGCATTGGCCCAAAACCTCGCGGCCCCAACGCTAACGGCACTCGCGGAAACGATCCATCGCCATCGCAAAGCCTATTACGCCGCGCTTCAGCTTGGCAGCCAGAGCAACGACATCAATGCCTGGCTGACGTGGTTTGCCGATATTGTCATCGAGGCGCAGGCGCGGACGATCACCCGCATCCGCTTCCTGATCGACAAGACGCGGTTGCTCGATCGCTTGCGCGGCGAAATCAACGAACGTCAGGAAAAGGCCCTGCTACGCATCTTCCGTGAAGGACCGGATGGATTCGCGGGCGGGTTGAGCGCCGGAAACTATCGGACGATCACCGGGGCTGGTCTTGCCACCGCGACACGCGATTTGAACGACCTGATCGATAAAGGTGCGCTTATCCGCACCGGTGAGCGTCGCTATGCGCGCTATCGACTTCCTGCGGAAATAGCGGAATGACGGGTGATCGGCCCCTGCGTGGACTGCCATTGGGCCATCTCTGACGAATCATCCTTGATTCGTCATCTAGATCGTTGTGCAGAGCCGATTCTATACTATCCGACCTCGACGGGAGCGGGCATTTTCCTTAAGCACATCTCCATTGGCCCAGGGGCCAGTGGAGGATGCAGTGTGCCGGGGACTTTCTACGAACAGCCAATCTTGAATTCGCCTTACAGCGAACCCGTCTATCATCATCCGCTCGACGACTATGGCCAGCCCCTCGAACAGCCTGCAATTCTGGGGCGGCGGACGTCCAAGTTCATCGTTCCAGTTCCAAAATCGCGCAAGGCCAGCGCCGCCGCTCAGGCTTCGCTCGACTTGGAAACCTACACACCTAACAGCCTTATCAATGAGATTCGCGGCTATGTTAATGCGTGGAGACAGATTCCGAATCAGGCCGATTGGGGCGTAACACCTGCCTCGGCACGCTTGCTTGATTACTGGCGTAATCATCAATTTTCGTCCGTCCGCCCCTTTTTCTGTCAGGTCGAAGCCGTTGAGACGATCATCTGGCTGACTGAGGTAGCTCCCAAACGCGCCGTGACCAAAGGGTTGCTGGATCAGATCCAGAAGGCGAACGACGAGGCCAATCCGCAGTTGTTCAGGCTTGCCATGAAAATGGCGACGGGCAGCGGCAAAACGACAGTCATGGCGATGCTGATCGCTTGGCAGACGGTCAATGCCGTGCGTCGCGATTCCAAGCTGTTCAGCCGCGCCTTCCTTATCGTCGCGCCTGGGATCACCATCAAGGATCGCCTTCGCGTCTTGATGCCCAGCGCGCCCGACAATTATTACGAAGAGCGCGAGCTTGTGCCGCCCGAAATGTTGAACGAGGTGAAGCGCGCCGAGATCGTCATCACAAACTACCATGCCTTCCAACACAGGGAGACCGGCCCGACTGGAAAAGTCGCCAAGGGCTTGCTGCAAGGTAATGACCCTGAGCCGATCCGCACCACAGAAAGCGACGGCGAAATGCTGCGGCGAGCCTGTGGCGACTTGCTCAATCATAAGAACGTCAATGTCATCAATGACGAGGCGCACCACTGCTATCGTCACAAATCCGGCGGCGAAGAGGAAAAGGCGACCGGCGATGACAAGAAGGAAGCCGAAGCGAACGAAGAAGCCGCCCTGACGACATCGCGCTTCATTTTTTTGAGGCTTTTTTCGGCCTGGTGCAGTCTAGGACCATGATCGTAATGTCGCTGTCTCGGCCTGTCGGCAGCAACGCTTGCAGCATCGCTTCCAACTCCTGCGGCGTCGTCGGCGCTGACTCGCCTTTCGGATGGCGCGGCATACGCCGGCCCCCCGCCATATTCGGGCCAAACCAGAAAACTACATATATCCCTTTCCCATCCGCCGCATGATCGCTGGCATAAAGGAGATCCAGTTGCGACGACGCCGCGTTCCATAGATCTCTGTGCCATTGCCGTTTGGCCTCAAGCGGGACGCGGAAATTCCCATAAGAGAAGGCCGCATCGCATCGCTTCGTTTGCGGTGCAGCTACTTCCGGCAGATATGTGATGGAGTAGGGGAGCGCTCCGAGCGCGATGAGCATTTGATCGCGGCAGGCGTTTTCCTCGCGCGGAGCGCCGTTGTCGGCATAGAAATTGTTCACCCGATTGGTCGGATCACCGCGTAAACTCTCGTTCAATTCGCACAACGCATCAAGAACGATGGCCTGA
>JBFXHW010000032.1:0-15171 GCA_050176605.1 Sphingobium sp.
GTGCACGGCATAAAATCCTTCAGCCTGTTCTCGGCTCATGCGAATGCGCTTGGAAGCAACGACGCGCAGGCCCGCCTCCTCCAGCTTCGCGGTAACAGCACCGGTCAGGTTACGGCGCGTCGCATCGGGCTTGATGATGGAAAAAGTACGGGTAACGGCCATTTTGGCTTAAGCTCCACTATTATCCTCGGGGAATTGGCGGGCGCTTTAGCCGCGTTGCCGCGCTGCGGCAAGCGCTTTCGGATCAGCTCAACCCACCGGAAATGACGTCATCAAGCCGAGGCGTGCGCGATCACGGCCCTTGCACCCATTTGCGTCCCTCCTGCCGCCAGAAGCGCGTGTTCACGCCATCCCGTGCTTTCAGGTCGCGCCAGCTGTCCCGTGCCGCCTCGATAGTAAGGTCGTCAAAGAAATAGAAAGCGCGGTCGAAGTCGAGTGCGCTGTCGCGCCAGCGCCCATCTGTCAGCGCAACATTGCGCGCTCCGTTCGCTGCCGCCTCGACGGCCGCAAGCAGGATGGGCTGTTCGGCTGCTCCTTCTCCGTCCGCCAGACCATGCGCGAGAAAGGAGTCCGGTTTCCAGTCCCAGAGCGCGCGAGAGAGGCGATCAAGGGCCCCTTCACGCCTGTCGATGACCAGCAGCCGTTGCCCCGCCTCCAACAGCTTTTCGGCAATGGCCGGCAGTACCTGTTCGACTGGATCACGGGAAAGCTGATAGAAATCGACCTGCACCGGGTTGGTTCATCACTTCTCGAAGCGGTCGGCGACGAAACGGTCGAGCAGACGCACGCCAAAGCCGGTGGCACCCTTGTCCCAGGTCGCGCCAGGCTTGTCGGCCCAAACCGTACCGGCGATGTCGAGATGCGCCCATTTGACGCCTTCGTCGACAAAACGCCTGATGAATTGCGCGGCCGTGATCGATCCGCCATAGCGCGGGCCGACATTCTTCATGTCGGCAATCGGGCTGTCGATCAGCTTGTCATAGGCGTCGCCGATCGGGAAACGCCACAGCGAATCCCCGGCTGCCTTGCCCGCGGAAATCAGATCGTCGGCCAGCCCGTCATCATTGCTGAACAGACCGGCATACTCGTTGCCCAGCGATATGATGATCGCGCCGGTCAGTGTCGCAAGATCAATCAGAACCTCCGGCTCATAGGTTTTCTGCGCCCAGCTTATCGCATCGCACAGCACCAGACGCCCCTCGGCGTCGGTATTGATGACCTCGATCGTCTGACCGGACATCGATGTGACGATGTCGCCGGGCCGCTGAGCCCCGCCGTCGGGCATATTCTCGACAAGACCGCAAATGCCGATAACACGGGCCTTCGCTTTGCGTCCGGCGAGCGCCTTCATCGTACCCGCGACGGCACCCGCACCGCCCATGTCCCATTTCATGTCTTCCATGCCCGCGGCGGGCTTGATCGAGATGCCGCCGGTATCGAAGGTGACGCCCTTGCCGACCAGCACCAACGGTTTGGCCGTCGGATCGGCGGAGCCATTCCATTCCATCGCCAGCAGGCGCGGCTTGCGTACCGAGCCTTGCGCCACGCCAAGCAGCGCACCCATGCCAAGCTTCGCCATCTCTGCTTCGTCCAGAACGGTGATGGCTACGCCCATTGCTTCCAGCGGGCGGCATCGCTCGACGAATGCTTCTGGATACAGGATATTGGCGGGTTCCGCGACGAGTTCCCGCGTGAAGGCCACGCCCTGCGCCACAGCCGAGAGCTGTTCCCATTCCGCGGTGCAATCGGCGGCGCTCACCAGTTCGACAGACGCCAGCGTCGGTTTCTGCTTTTCCGTCAGCTTCGTGCGATATTTGTCGATACGCCAGGCCCGCAGAAATGCTCCCAGCCCCATTCTCGCGACGCCCGCCGCTGTAACCGGTCCAGCCGCCTCAAAAGAGACAGACGCCTTCTTTGTACCCGATGTCAGCAGCTTCGCGGTCAGCGCGGCGCCTGCCTTTTCCATGTCATTCTCGTTCGCTCCGCCCACGCCGAGCAGCAGCACGCGCCGCGCCACGCCGTCGACCTCCTGAAAAGTCTCGACAATCGCTCCTGTCTCCCCCGAAAACCGAGCCATTTCAGCGACCGGAGCGGCGGGCGCGGTTGAAGGCAGCATCGACAGGTTATCGGTCTTCATCGCGAAAACAAGGCAATCGGCATCGGGCGATCGGACGGACGAAAAAACGATTTCCATCTATTTCCTCTTGGATTCGGCCTGGATGCGGCCTGTTTAGGACTGGCCCGCGATACACCAGCCGTCGCGTCATGCAAAGCGACGCTTGGCCGCCCGCCGCGACGGCCCGTCAGAACAACGGCAATTTGGCTTCCGTTCTCCTATTGGGATTGCGGGATTGGCCGCCCGATGCAATAGGCGAAACTGTTCCGACCGGACATGGACCCGAAAGCCGTCTTACCCTTCCCAATGACCAGCCCGCGCATCTTCCCTGCATCGCCTCCGGGGCACCCTGCCCTCCTAGCCGGGTGTCTGGCGTTCGCGATCGCCGGGTGGACGGGCGAAGCGATGGCGATTCAGGCTACCGTGCCGGCGGGAGAAAGAGACAACAGCGTGCAGGATGTGCACGCGCCGACAGCCGCGCAAAGCGCCGCCGCGTCAACCACGCCCGACACTCCGCTGCCCGCGAGCAGCGAGGAAGTCGCCTTTTCGGCCGATCTGCTGAGTTACGACAACGATGCGGACGTTGTTGCAGCGAGCGGCAATGTCCAGATGCTGCGGGAGGGCAACAGGCTGCGTGCCGACAAGGTTCTCTGGAACCGCAAGACGGGCGCCGTAGAAGCCAGCGGAAATGTTTCCGTGACGGATGCGGACGGCAACATCGCCTATGGCGACCGGCTGGACGTAACGGACTCCCTGAAGGACGGGCTGGTCGAGAACCTGCTGCTCGTGATGGCCGAAGGCGGACGACTGGTTGCGCGCAGCGGTCAGCGGACAAACGGCGTCTATATGCTGCGCCAGGCCGCCTATTCGCCCTGTGCCGTTGAAGACAGCGACGGCTGTCCCAAGAATCCGAGCTGGCAGATCAAGGCGGTCAAGGTCCGTTATGACCCTGCGCGCGAACGGGTGAGCTATCGCGGAGCGAGGATCGAGCTGTTCGGTCTTCCGCTGGCGATATTGCCCGGCTTTTCCCACCCCGTAGGCCAGGGCGGCGGTTCGGGCCTGCTGATGCCAGACGCCCGCATCAACGGCGTCAACGGGCTAGAGATTTCGCTACCCTATTATCTGAAGCTGGCGCCCAATCGCGACCTTACGCTTACCCCTCATATCTTCACCGATCAGGTGCCGATGATTGAGACGGAATACCGCGCGCTGATCGGAAAAGGCGCCTATCGCATTGGCGGCTATGCGACTTCCAGTACCCGTTCGAACAGCAGCCAGCCCGGCAGTCCGGTCGACCGGACATTCCGCGGCTATGTCGAGGCCGCGGGAGCCTATCAGGTCGATCCGCAATGGCGGCTTTCCGGCTCGCTCCGGCGCGTTACTGACCGGACCTTCCTGCGTCGGTACGACATCAGCCGGGACGACCGCCTGCGTTCGACGATCCAGGCCGAACGAATTGACACGAACAGCTATCTGTCGATCGCCGGATGGGCGGTCCAGACGCTCCGCGTCGGCGATGAGAAGGGGCAGATGCCGATCGCCCTGCCGGCCATCGACTATCGCCTGCGATTGGCAGATCCCGTTTTCGGCGGTCGTGTGGAGTTGCAGGCAAACAGCCTTGCCATCACCCGGACGCAGGGCCAGGACACGCAGCGCGCCTTCGTCTCGGCTGAATGGGCAATACGCCGATTGACGGGAATGGGGCAGGAAGTGAGCCTGACTGGCTATATCCGGGGCGACGCCTATCACAGCAGTGATAACTTGCTGAATCCGGTTCCGGCCTATGCCGGCAAGTCGGGCTGGCAAGGTCGCGGGATCGCCGCCGTCGCGGCCGATGCGCGCTGGCCCTTCATCGGTTCGTTTCTGGGCGGAACGCAGCGCATCACGCCGCGCGTGCAGATCGTCGCCTCGCCACATATCCGCAATCTGGCACTGCCCAACGAGGACTCGCGAACCGTCGACCTGGAGGACAGCAATCTTTTCGCGCTCAACCGGTTTCCGGGTTATGACCGGTTCGAGGATTCCAGCCGCATAACTTACGGCGTCGAATATGCGCTGGACCTGAAGGATTTCTCCCTGAGCAGCGTCGTCGGCCAGAGCTATCGCATCAATCGCCGTCCGACACTCCTGCCGGATGGCACCGGGCTTTCCGAAAGGCTTTCCGACATCGTTGGGCGCACGACCGTGCGGTACAAGGACTTCATCAGCGTCACACATCGATTCCGGGTCGACAAGGGCGACCTTTCGGTGCGCCGCAACGAGATAGACGCTGCGATCGGATCGCGCCGGACCTATGCCACGATCGGCTATCTGCGGCTCGACCGCAATGTGACCGGGCGAGCGGAGGACATTTCCGATCGGGAAGAGGTGCGTTTGGGCGCACGTATCGCCTTTGCGCGCTATTGGTCGATATTCGGATCGACCGTGATCGACCTTACCGGAAAACGCGAAGACCCGTTGACCTCGGCCGACGGATTCGAGCCGGTGCGCCACAGGCTCGGCATCGCCTATCAGGATGACTGCCTGGATATTGGCCTTACCTGGCGCCGCGACTACCAGTCCACAGGTGACGCGCGGAACAACAACACGATTCAGCTTCGGCTGGCCTTTCGTAACCTTGGCATATAAGGACGGGTTTCCGGTCCTACCGGTCGCTCAGCGCGCATTCAGCATGCTGACGGTATGAATGGACCCCTGAACAGCCATATTCGGAGAGTGAAACCCTCGATGCTCAAGTGGAAAACGGGCGCCACCCAGCGCAAAATCGCGACTTCCCTGGGTATGTTCGGCGCTACCCTATTGCTCACGCTGAGCCCGCCCTTCATGGCGAGCGCGCAGGATCTCAATGATTCGCTGCAGTTGCCGGAAGATCTCTCCATCTTCGACAACCGCGATCCCCATGTGCACAAGCCCACTGCCGTGGTGAACGGGCAGATCATCACGCAGACGGATGTCGCTCAGCGTCTCGCGCTTATCGTGCTCGCCAATGGTGGACAGGTTCCGGAGCAGGAGCTGGCGCGGCTGCGGCTGCAGGTGCTTCGCAACCTGATCGACGAGACGCTTCAGATACAGGAAGCGAAGGCCAACGACATTACGATCGCGCCCGCTGAAATAGAACAGAGTTTTGCCCGCGTGGCCGCCAATTTCCGTCAGTCGCCGACCCAGTTTTCCGACTATCTGCGCACCAAGGGCAGTTCGGCGGCCAGTATCAAGCGGCAGATCGAGGGTGAAACGGCCTGGAGCCGGCTGCTCCGCCGTAAGGTCCAGCCCTTCGTGAATGTGAGCGAGGATGAAGTGAAATCAGTACTCGACCGCATGAATGCGCGCAAGGGATCGGAGGAATACAGGGTCGGTGAGATATATCTGTCCGCGAGCCCGGAAAATACGGAGCAGGTTTTCAACAACGGCCGCCAGATCATCGAACAGATACGTGCCGGGGGTTCCTTTGCCGCCTATGCCCGTCAATATTCGGAAGCGTCGACGGCAGCCGTCGGCGGCGATCTTGGCTGGGTTCGCGCCGGCCAGCTTCCCGACGCCCTGGGCCAGGCCGTAACCGAGGTGCAGGTCGGTCAGATAGCAGGGCCGATCCAGATACCGGGCGGCTTTTCGATCCTCTATCTGATGGACAAGCGCAAGGTCCTGACCGCCGATCCGCGCGACGCGGTGCTGAGCCTGAAGCAGATCGCCGTCACCTTTCCCCCTGGCACAAGCCAGGAGCAGGCAAAGGGAGCCGTGGACAGGTTCGCGCAACAGCTTCAGGCCCTGCATGGTTGTGGCAGCGTGAACGAGATGGGCGCAAAAATGGGCGCCGAGGTCGTCGATAACGACAATGTTCGCATTCGAGATCTTCCCGGGCCGCTTCAACAGATGATGCTGGACCTGCAGATCGGTCAGGCGACACCGCCTTTCGGTTCGGTCGAGAGTGGCGTTCGGGCGCTCGTGCTGTGCGGCCGCGACGATCCACAGGATGCTGGAGCGCCGTCGTTCGATCAGATAATGTCGCAGATCGAGGACGAGCGCGTGAACAAGCGAGCACGCATCTATCTGCGCGATTTGCGGCGAGACGCGATAATCGAATATAACTGATTCAATGCAGGAGATATCCGGCAGCGTGCCCATTGCCCCCTTTGCCGTTTCGATAGGTGATCCTGCCGGAATCGGTCCCGAAGTGATCGCGAAAGCTTGGGCGGTAAGGAAGGTACAGGGGCTTCCGGCATTCTTTGTCATCGGAGACCGCCGTGCAATCGAGGCCGTTTGGGATGGCCCCATAGGAACGATCGCCGGTCCCGAGGAAGCCAATGCGTGTTTCGACGACGCGCTTCCCTGCCTGCACATCGACATGGTGGGTCCTGTCACTCCGGGTGAACCTTCCGCCGATGGCGCGCAGTGCGCCCTGCATGCGCTGGAGATCGGCATCGGCCTGGCGAAGTCAGGTTCTGCGGCGGGCCTTGTGACGGCTCCGGTCGGCAAGGCCCAACTCTATTCCATAGGCTTCACGCATCCCGGCCAGACCGAATTCATCGCCGAACGCTGCGGCATCGCCCGCAACAATGCCGTCATGATGCTTGCCGGCCCTTCCTTGCGCGTCGTTCCGCTGACCATCCATATCCCCATCAGCGAGGTTCCCGCGTCGTTGTCGATCGAACTTATCCGGGCGCGGGCGCAGGTCGCGGCAAAGGGGCTCGTTCGCAACTTCGGCATCGCCAATCCGCGAATCGCCGTCGCCGGGCTCAATCCACACGGCGGTGAGGGAGGCTCGATCGGTCGGGAGGAAATCGACATCATCATTCCCGCCATCGAATCGCTGCGAGAGGACGGGCTCGAAATTTCCGGCCCCTATTCGCCCGATGCGATGTTCCACGGGCCCGCGCGCGAGCAATATGACGTCGCGCTGTGCATGTATCATGATCAGGCCCTGATCCCGATCAAGACCCTGCATTTCGACGACGGGGTGAATATCACGCTCGGGCTTCCGATCGTCCGCACCTCGCCGGATCATGGAACCGCCTTCGATATCGCGGGCCAGAATGTCGCTAGCCCCGGCGCAATGATCGCCGCAATCCGTATGGCCGAACGGGCCGCACGCAATCGCGCGGCAGAGGTCGCCATTGGCTGAAACCGGGCGAGGATCGGACGGACCCGCCCTTCCTCCGCTACGCGATGTCATTGCGCGCCACGGTCTCGCTGCCAGCAAGGCGCTGGGACAGAATTTCCTGCTCGACGAGCAATTGCTCGACAGGATCGCTGCCATTCCGGGACCCCTTACGGGGCAGAGCGTCTTTGAAGTAGGCCCCGGTCCGGGAGGCCTTACCCGCGCAGCGCTACGTGCAGGCGCGAGCGTTGTCGCGGTCGAGCGGGACGCGCGTTGCATTCCCGCCCTTGAAGAGCTGTCGCTGGCCTTTCCTGGCCAGCTTCAGGTGGTGAACGGTGACGCCATGGCGACCGACGCCCGTGCGCTCGCGGGGGACGGCGCCCAAATCCTCGCCAACTTGCCGTACAATGTCGGGACAGCGTTACTGGTCGGCTGGCTTTCGGCAAGCTGGCCACCCTGGTGGTCCTCACTCACCCTCATGTTTCAACAGGAGGTTGCGGAACGCATTGTCGCGCAGACGGGGTCGCCGCATTATGGGCGGCTTGCGGTGCTGGCCCAGTGGCGGTCCACAGCCCGTATCGCGATGAAGGTGCACCGGAGCGCCTTCACGCCGCCACCCAAGGTCATGTCGGCGGTCGTACACATCGTTCCCTCCGACGAACCCGATGGTGTGCACCTCACCACATTGGAGCGGATCACGGCCGCAGCCTTCGGACAACGCCGCAAGATGCTTCGCCAGAGCCTGAAGGGTATATCCGGGGCACTGGATGCGCTCCACGAACTGGGGATCGACCCGCAACGGCGGGCCGAAACAATCAGCGTGACGGAATATGTGGAACTGGCACGCCGGTTGAGTGCAGCCCGGCCCGTTTAGGGTTGCTGCTGCGCCAGCGCCTTGGAATCTGCTGCCGCAGCCGCGACATCCTTCGGGCTCATCGCCGCCTGGGCCGTAGCCTTGCGGTCGAGCAACGCGCCAAGGTCAGCCGTCTGTTGGCAGTCGCTGCGGCAGATCGCACGCAACCGGGCGAGCGTCTCGCGCGCGGTCGTCAGCGCACCCTTATCCGCCATGGCGTGGATCACTCCGCCCAGCGCAGCCGTGTCGTTGGGTTCCAGCGCCAGCGCGCCATTATAGTACCGCAGTGCCTTGCCCTGCAGCCCCTGTTCACGGGCGACATCGCCCAGCGCGACGAACGCGCCGCGATTTCGCGGATCGATGGCAAGCGCACTTTCATAAGCATCGGTAGCGGCCTGTAGCGACCCAGCGGCACGGGCAGCATCGCCCTTCTCCTGCCAAGCGAGCGAACGGGGATTAATGTCACTGTCGGGCTTCTGGCCGATACCGACGCTGGACACCATGGTCAGAACCGCCGCCATGGCGAGCGTCGCTGGAGTAAAACGCATGATTATCTCCCAAGGGTCGCGCCTGGGGCTCTTCAGCCTCGGTCCCCTGCCATTGTCCCCCGGACTTCGTCTCATAGCCTCACCAGCGCGACGATGAAGAATCCATCCGTGCCATCATGCGCGGGCGTTAGCAAGCGCCCTTCACCATATTTGCGACCGGCGGGAACGCCTGTATCTACGCTTTTCCAGCCATTGTGACGGACAAGAAACGATTCGACCTGTTCGCGCCCCTCCGCGTCGGTCAGCGCGCAAACCGCATAGACCAGACGTCCGCCGGGTTTCACCAGCGGGGCAGCGAAATCGAGAATACGCGCCTGTTCCGCCATCAACCGGGCGAACCGGTTCTCTGTAAGCCGCCAGCGCGCCTCGGGATTGCGGCGCCAGGTTCCCGTTCCAGAGCATGGCGCGTCGACCAGCACCACATCAGCGGTTCCCGCAAGGGGCTCCAGCGCCGTCGTTTCCCGCCCCTGATCGAGCAGCAGCGTCTCGATAAAGCCTGCCCCTGCGCGCTGAGCACGCGGACCGAGTCGCGTGAGCCTGTCCCTGACACTGTCTGCGGCGATCAACCTGCCGCTTCCTTCCATATCCGCTGCCAGCGCAAGCGTCTTGCCACCGGCCCCTGCGCAAAGGTCGATCACAGTTGTGCCCGGCATCGCCGCGCATGCCCCCGCGATCATCTGGCTGCCCAGATCCTGCACCTCGACCAGTCCGTCGCGATAGGCCTCCGACTGTTCGACCGGAAACCCTTCCGGCAATCGCATCGCAAACGGCAGGTGATCGAATTTCTGCCCCTGGGGAAATGCCACTCCTGCCGGCGCGATATCGCCGCGCAAGCGATTGATCCTGACGTCTAGCGGAGCGCGTTCGAGCAACGCCTCTTGCTCAGGCAGTTCGCGCAAGGGCTCGGCCAGATGTGGCATCAGCCATGCCGGCACCGCGCCCGGTACAGCCTCCTGCTCACCTTTAGCTTTCGGAAACGGCCCATGTGGAGACCCATCAAAGAGGTCAGCAAGGCCGGGCTCCGTCCGAACCAGCGCGAGCATCGCTGCACGGCCGCTCTCCGGCCGTTCTCCGCAAAGACGGATGGCGGAATAGACGAACTCCCGCACCGCGCGCCTGTCTTTCGATCCGGCATAACGCCGCGTCTTGAAATAGCGGGCAATCAGCGTATCTGCCGCTGGCCCGCCATCTCGCGCAGAGAGAATGATCTCGTCGAGCAGCTCGATCGCTGCCTGGAGACGGGCGGGAGGAGTCATGGCGTGCCCACTGCGAAGCCATCATGCTGAACTTGTTTCAGCATCCATTTTGCCCCTGGTTTTGCTGCCGAAACACCCCCTGAAACAGGTTCAGGATGACTCGAGTGACGCCAGGAAGCCTATCGCGTCGGGTAATTGGGGGCTTCCCGCGTGATGGTGACATCATGCACATGGCTTTCGGAAAGGCCCGCATTGGTGATCTGGACGAATCTCGCGCGTTCCTTGAGGTCGGCGAGCGTGCGGGAGCCGGTATAGCCCATGGCCGCCCTGACGCCGCCGACGAGCTGATGAATCACGTCGCGTGCCGGCCCCTTGAACGGAACCTGTCCTTCAATTCCCTCGGGTACCAGCTTCATCTGGTCCTTGATATCCTGCTGGAAATAGCGGTCCGCCGACCCGCGGGCCATCGCGCCCACACTTCCCATTCCCCGGTAACTCTTGTACGCACGTCCTTGATAAAGGAAGGTTTCTCCAGGAGCTTCATCAGTGCCGGCGAGCAAAGAGCCGATCATCACACAGCCGGCACCCGCCGCCAGCGCCTTGGCGACATCGCCGCTGGTGCGCAGGCCGCCATCGGCAATCACCGGCACGCCCGACTTTGCCGCTTCCCCGGCAGCGTCGATCACAGCGGTAAGCTGAGGCACGCCGACGCCAGCGACCACGCGGGTGGTGCAGATGGACCCCGGGCCGATACCAACCTTGACGCAATCCGCCCCCGCCCCAATCAAGGCCCGTGCCGCTTCGGCGGTCGCGACATTGCCCGCCACCACCTGAACATGGTTGGAGAGCTTCTTGACCTGTTCCACGGCGAGCGACACCTGCCTGCTGTGCCCGTGGGCGGTATCGATGACGATGAGATCGCACTCCGCGTCGATCAATGCCTCGGTACGCTCCAGCCCCTTTTCGCCGACGGTGGTCGCTGCGGCGACGCGCAGGCGCCCTACGGCGTCCTTCGTCGCCTGCGGATAGGTGACCGCCTTTTCTATATCCTTGACAGTTATGAGGCCGATGCAACGATAGTCGTCATCAACGACGAGCAACTTTTCGATGCGCCGCTGGTGCAACAACCGCCTTGCCTCATCCTGACTGACGCCAGGCTTCACCGTCGCCAGATTGTCATGCGTCATCAGTTCGGAAACGGGCTGATGCGCGTTCTCGGCGAAACGGACATCGCGATGGGTCAATATGCCGGCAAGACGCCCGCCGTTTTCCACGACCGGAATGCCGCTGATCCGGTGGCGCGTCATCAGTTCCTGCGCATCAGCAAGGGTTGCATCGGGTGATATTGTGATCGGGTTGACCACCATGCCGCTCTCGAACCGCTTAACCGCGCGCACGGCGGCAGCCTGTTCCTCAACCGACAGATTGCGATGGAGCACGCCCATTCCGCCGAGCTGCGCCATCACGATCGCCATGTCCGCTTCCGTCACCGTATCCATCGCCGACGAGAGAATCGGAATGTTGAGACGGATTTCCTTCGTGACCTGCGTGCTGGTGTCCGTCTGGCTCGGCATCACGTCCGATTCGGCGGGCTGAAGCAGCACATCATCGAAAGTGAGACCGAGGCGGATATCCATGGGAAGCCACTTTCTTATTTTGCTTGGGGCGGTTGCGTGGCCGCCCATGTAATCATTTCGTCGGCTTTGGGCTAGTGCGGCGCAGCAGAAAATTCGCCCTTGGCCTATGCCTCTCCGGCCCGCTCCAGCAACGCTTGTGCCTGGGCGACGTGCATGCCCTCAATCATCTTGCCTTCATGCCGCTCCGCGCCTCCGGTCGCGGACGCGATCAACGCCCTGGCATCGGCGATTTCCTGGTCCGAAGGACCGAAAACCGCGTTTGCATCGGCGATCTGGCCGGGATGGATCAGCGTCTTGCCGTCAAAACCGAGATCCCTTCCTTCCCGGCATTCCGCGCGAAAGCCTTCCGGATCGTCCAGCCGATTGAAGACCCCGTCGAAAACCGCTGCTCCCGCCAGCCGGGCCGAAAGGATCACGCCCTGCATTGCCAACATCAGCCCTGAACGATCGGCATCGAGCGGGATGCGCAGATCATGACGCAGATCGTTATTGCCCATGAACAGGCCGACAACGCCATCCACCGCCGCGATTTCGCGCGCGTTCGCAACGCCCAGCGGACTTTCGATCATTGCAATCACCGGACGCCCTGTGGCGATATGGACGCTGCGCGCCAGATGCGGTTCCTCGACCTTGGGCAGCACGACAAAATCGGTCGACACGCCGTTCAGCGCGGCAATGTCCTCCCCCTGGTGCGGATCACCGCTCGCATTGATACGAACCGCGCCGATGCGGTCGCCAAAGCCAAGCTCAAAGGCCGGACGCAGCGCTGCACGCGCCTCTTCCTTCCGCTCGTCAGGCACCGCATCCTCCAGATCAAGGATGACCATGTCGCACGGCAGCGAACGCGCCTTTTCGATCGCGCGGGCGTTGGATGCCGGCAGAAAAAGCAGCGAGCGGGCATGGTTCAGCTTCATTGTCCTATCCCATGAATCGTCGGAATTCCCTTCCCCCCTCCCCGATTTAGCGTCATAGTGAAAGCCTGAATTTGCATATCGGGGGAGAATGTTCATGGGCGTGACCGTAGCGTTCCTGCTCGTCGTCATGGTGCTGATCTACCTTGCCGCCAGCATCAAAATCGTGCGCCAGGGATATCAGTACACGATCGAGCGTTTCGGCCGCTTCACCGAGGTCGCCAAGCCGGGCCTCAATTTCTACCCCGCCTTCTTTTACGGCGTCGGCCGCAAGATCAACATGATGGAACAGGTGGTCGATATTCCGGGGCAGGAAATCATCACCAAGGACAATGCGATGGTCGCAGTGGACGGCGTTGTCTTCTTCCAGGTGCTCGATGCCGCCAAGGCCGCCTATGAGGTGTCGGAACTCTATGTCGCGATCATGCAGCTTGCGACGACGAACCTGCGCACCGTGATGGGCTCGATGGACCTCGACGAAACCCTGTCGAAGCGCGACGAGATCAACGCCCGCCTTCTGTCGGTCGTCGATCACGCCACCAATGCCTGGGGGATCAAGATCACGCGTGTCGAAATCAAGGATATCCGCCCGCCCGCCGATATCGTCAACGCAATGGCGCGGCAGATGAAGGCGGAACGCGAAAAGCGCGCGCTGGTCCTCGAATCAGAGGGACTGCGGCAGTCAGAGATTTTAAAGGCGGAGGGACAGAAGCAGTCGCAAATTCTGGAAGCGGAAGGGCGCCGTGAAGCTGCATTCCGCGATGCCGAGGCACGCGAACGCGAAGCCGAGGCAGAGGCCAAGGCGACGCAGATGGTGAGCGACGCCATTGCAAGCGGTAACGCGCAAGCGATAAACTATTTCATCGCGCAGAAATATGTCGATGCAGTGAGCCAGTTCGCGACATCGCCCAACGCCAAGACCATCCTGTTTCCGGTAGAAGCGACGCAGCTGATCGGCACTCTCGGCGGGATCGGGGAGCTGGCGAAGGAGGCCCTTTCCGGCACTCCGGTGGGCGGCGCGCCCTCCCCTTCGGTCCCGCCAACCCGGCGCGGCCCTTTCGAGGGCCAGTGACGAGAGGAGCGTGGCGATGATCGAACATCTGGTCGAAAATCCGTGGTGGTGGCTGGCACTCGCCGTACTCCTCGCCATCGGCGAGATCGTGACGCCGGGCGTTTTCCTGATCTGGATCGCTGCCGCTGCCGCGATCACCGGCGCCTTCGCGATGCTCATCCCTGCGCCCCTCGCCGTTCAGTTTGTGCTTTTCGCGCTTCTCTGTCTTGCTGCGGTCTGGTTCGGCCGCCGCTGGTATGCGGACAACCCCGTTGAATCCCAGGACCCGATGCTGAATGACCGTTCAGCGCGGCTGGTCGGTCGCCCGGTGACGGTCGTCGAGCCGATTGTCAACGGAGAAGGCCGCGTAACAGTCGACGACGGCACGTGGAGCGCTGTCGGTCCGGATGCTCCGGTCGGAGTTCGCCTGACCGTGACAGGCGTCAGTGGGTCCACATTGACAGTCGACTGGCCTGTGGCCTGACGGCCGGAACGCCATTCATTCCTTGCCGAAGAACCCCTTCGCCATGTCGGCGAGCCCGCCAAGACTGTTCTCGCCGCCGCTATTGCCCATCAGATCGCCGATCTTGCCTAGCATTCCCTCTCCGCCCACGCTGCCCAGCATAGTCTGCAGCTTGTCAACCGACAGCCCGTGCTCCTGTGCGGTTGCCATCAGTGATGCAACGTCGAAATCGCCGTCGGCCAACTTGCTCTTGAGCGATTCGGTGAGGGATTTGAGCTGATCGGCGGGGAGACCAAACTTACCCGCATAATCTTCCAGATTTTCCAATATGGTGTCGAACATCAGACTGCCTCCTTGAGGGTTGACGGGCGTTGGATAGCGAACCGGATCGACCACACCTTATCACAAAACCGCCTCGCCGCGACAGTCGCGTAAAGCAAAGGGCGCAGGAAACAGGTTCCCGCGCCCTCGGAAAACAATGGTGGAATTATTCCGCCGCGATCGCGATGCTGGGAGCAGCCTCTCGTACCGACGCGTCGACATGATCTTCAAACTGGGCAAAATTGTCTACGAATTGCTCCACCAGTTTGGCGGCCGTTTCGTCGTAACCGGCCTTGTCGGCCCATGTTTCGCGCGGATCGAGGATGGCGGAATCCACCCCCGCCACCGCTACCGGAACTTCGAACCCGAAATTGGGATCTATCCGAAATTCCACGCCGTTCAGGCTACCGTCGAGCGCTGCATTCAGCAGGGCACGCGTGACCTTGATCGGCATGCGGCTGCCCGTACCGTATTTTCCGCCGGTCCAGCCCGTGTTGACCAGCCAGCAGGTGACACCGCCCTTGTTGATCCGTTCCTTCAGCAGGTTGCCGTAAACGCTGGGATGACGCGGCATGAACGGCGCGCCGAAACAGGTTGAGAAGGTCGCCGAAGGCTCAGTGACGCCGATCTCCGTCCCCGCAACGCGCGCGGTATAGCCCGAAAGGAAATGATACATGGCCTGATCGGGCGTCAGACGCGCGATTGGCGGCAACACACCATAGGCATCGGCGGTGAGGAAAATGATATTCCTTGGCACCGGACCAAGATTCTTCTCGCTGGTGTTGGGAATGAAGTCGATCGGGTAAGAACCCCGGCTGTTCTCGGCGAGCGAATTATCGTCGAAATCCAGCTCGCGCGTCTTCGGATCGATCACAACATTCTCGAGAATCGTCCCGAACCGCTTTGTGGTCGCGAAAATCTCGGGCTCGGCATCCGCCGACAGGTTGATCATCTTGGCATAGCAGCCGCCTTCAAAATTGAAG
>JBFXHW010000033.1:0-15120 GCA_050176605.1 Sphingobium sp.
CACGCATGACGAGGGGGATCTGGTTATAGGACAGCCAGCGGCCAAAGCTGGGGCCGAGCGAGACGATCACCGATCCGTCGGCGGCATGCACGCGGATCATCTGCCCGTTGGGCGAGGATTTAAGGCTGTCGTAGCTCGGCAGCGACTGCATGGCGACGAGAACGGCCGCGACAAGCGCGACGAGCCCGGCCGCTGCCGTCAGCAGACCGATCTTGAGCAGGCGGAAGAACCAGATTTTCGCCCGTTGCGATATTGCCATGCCCGTCCAGTCAGCGCCTCATGCGGATTCCAGCGGCTTAGCCCGTCGCCGAATCCGCCGCAAGCCGCCAATATGCTCCGGGCCGGATTGGCGCAGGACGCATTGATGCGGGCTGAACGAGGAAAAAGGGAGAGCGAAACCGGAGGTGCTTCCGGCTCCGACTGGATCGGGCAATATTCCGGAAGCCCTTGCTTGCCGCGATTTCTGAATCGTCAAATGACGAATCTTGACTTGAAACCGCTCTAGCGCGGCTTGAAATCCAGCGACGCGCTGTTGATGCAATAGCGCAGGCCGGTCGGTCCCGGGCCATCCGGGAAGACGTGGCCCAGATGTCCGTCGCAGCGTGAGCAGCGCACCTCGACCCGGCGCATCCCGAGGGAGTTGTCCTCCAGATTGTCGATCGCCTCGCCGTCGACCGGCGCGGAGAAGGCGGGCCAGCCGCAGCCGCTGTTATATTTCTCGCCGCTGTCGAACAGCTGCGCGCCGCATCCCGCGCACAGATAGCTGCCGTCCTCGAACTTGTGGTCATATTCGCCGGTGAAGGCGCGTTCCGTGCCCGCCTCGCGCAAGATGTGATATTGCTCGGCAGAGAGCTTGTCGCGCCATTGCGCGTCGGTAAGTTTGATCTTTTCCATGGGCAGAATATGTTCCTTTCACGCTGGTGGCACAAGGGGGCCGGCCATCCTGTTCGCATTGCCGCCGGGCGCGGTTACAGATTGTGCCGCCGCATCAGGCCCGGCAGGCAGAGCAGCAGGCTGCCGGCGCGTGTCGCATAGGTGGAGAGCAGCGCGATCCAGACGCCATGATTTCCAAATGGCCGCAACAGCCAGTCGGTCGCCAGATAGAGCAGAAGCACCGCCAGCGCGCTGTTGCGCATCGGCCGGGTTTCGGTCGCGCCGATGAAGATGCCGTCGAGCAGCCAGCTCGGCCCGCCCAGCGTCGGAATGAGCGCGGTATAGGGCAGCATGGTGATGGCGGCGGCGCGCACGCCCTCGTCGGTCGTCATGAACCGGATCGCCGGGCCGCCCGCTGTGAGGAAAAGGAGGCTGAAGAACAGCCCGGCCAGCAGCGTGAATTCACCGGTCAGGCGCACCGAACGGCGGAATGCTTCGCGCGATCCCGCGCCGATCGCCCCGCCCACGCGCGCTTCGGCCGTAAAGGCAAAAGCATCGAGCACGAAAGCACTCAGCGAGACGAATTGCAGCAATATATGGTTGGCGGCGAGTGTGGTCGTGCCCTGCCGCGCGCCGGCGTGGGTGAACCAGGTGAACAGGATCAGCAAGGCGAGCGTGCGCACCATGATATCGGCATTGACCGAGAAAAGGCGGCGCAACGCGGCGCGTTCCATCAATCGGTGGCGCGATTGCGTGAGAAGCGTGCGCGGACCGACGCCCGCCACGCCCAGCGCGACCGCGACTCCCGCCCCCAGCGTCAGCCATTCCGCGGCCGCCGTACCAATGCCGACGCCGCGCGCGCCCATGCCGAAACCCGCGACGAGGAGGATGTCGAAAAGGATATTGGCGCCATTGAGGACGATCTGCAGCAGTAGCGCCGATTTCGTGCGACCGAGCCCGATCAGCCAGCCGTTGATCGCATAGCCTGCCAGCGCCGCCGGGGCGCCGGCCATGCGCGCGGTGGCAAAAGCCATGCCCTCGGCATGAACAGGGGCTGGCGCGCCCATCAGGTGGAGGATCATGGGCAGTATGAACGGATGGAGGGCGAGGACAGCAAGCCCCAGCAGGAACCCGACCAGCAAACCGCGCAGCAGCAGCGCTTCGACCTCAGGCCGGTCGCTCGCGCCCACCGCCTGCGCCGACAGGCCGGACATGCCCATGCGCAGGAAACCGAAGGCCCAGAAGATAAGGGTCACAACTGCCGCGCCCAGCGCCACGCCGCCCAGCGCAACCGGATCGCCGGTGCGACCGATGACCGCGGCGTCGACCAGACCGACGGTAGGCACGAGCGCCTGACCCAGGATGATGGGCCAGGCCTGATCGAAAATGGAACGCCGGGTGGCGTGCGCGCACGCGGTCACCGGCTTCGTGCGGCCTGTCGCGCGACGGCGAGCAGTTCCTGCCGCACGGCGACGTCGCCCGGTCCGCGCGCGTCGCGCGTCGCCCGTTCGGCGGCGAGCAGCCGCTGCATCAGGCGGGGAATCGCGCTGGTCTCCCAGCTTCGCACCTGCCGCTGCACATCCGGCTTTTCCTTCCAGAACACCGCCTTGCCCGCGCTTTCCATCGCCCGCTCCATGCTGCCGCTCTTCTCATATTCGGCGCGAATCTGGGCAATCAGCATAGCGCGGCCCAGCAGCGGGCGCGTGACGGCGGCCAGCGGTGTCGCGCTCGCGCCCAGCATCGCCAGTGCATGATGCAACGCATCGATGTCCCCGCCCAGCACGGCGTTGACCAGCGGGCCGACATTGGTCTCGGCGGTTTCGGCGGAGAGGGCGTCGAGCGCCTCTGCGGTTGCCTCCGCCGGACGGTCGGGCGCGACGTCGAGAAAAAGCGCGATCTTTTCCAGCTCACCCGCCATCAGCGCCCGGTCGTTCCCGGCGATGTCGGCAACGCGCCGGGCAAGGTCGGGGTTGAGGCGAAGGCCAAGCTCGCGTCCGATCGCGATCGCGATCTGGCCCGCCTCGCGCTCGTCGGGCGTATAGCTGGCGAAGGCGAGAGCGGCCGGATGGCCGAGACAGAGTTTCGCGAGCCGCCCGCTATTTTTTATAGCGCCTGCTATGGCAATCACCGGGTTGCCCGCCTGCGGCGCTTCGAGCAGGGTTTCCACAGCGTCCGCGCTCTCTTCACCCGCGCCCGAAATCCTGATCCAGCGCCGGTCGCCGAACATGGAGAGCGCCGCTGCCTCGTCGGGCAAGCGTGCCGGGTCGCTCTTCAGGGTCGAGCCATCGAGATCGATCCGTTCCGCCTCTGCGCCCATGGCCCTTTCGAGCCGGCGGGCGAGCGCGATGCTGCCCGCCTCGTCAGGGCCGTAGAGCAGGAAGATGCGGATGTCGGCGGGCGGCGCGTCGAGCGCCTTTTCAATCTGATTGCGGTTGGCCTTCACGGCGCCGGGGCGGTCTCGTCCGCCGCCACCTTCTGCGCCATGCGAACGACGATCTGGTCGGCGACGATATCGGCGAGCCGTTCCAGCGCGGAATCTTCGGCCGCTATCGTCGCATATTCGCTGCCCGCGACGTCGATACCGGCATCGGACCCGGCCGTCGCATCGAGTACCAGCGCGCCGGTCGCGCCGTCGAAAAGCTGGTATCGCGCCCGCAATGTCCGCCGTTCGCGCGTCACCGCATCGTTCAGCCGCACGCCGAAGCCGGTTATCTGGTCGTCCAGCGCGACCTTCAGCCGGTAATGCGGGCCGCCGCCGCCCGACACGGCCGCCAGTCGGTCGTTGAGCGCATTCTTGATGAGCCAGCCCGCCTTGCCCTCGATCGGCTCGACCTCGACGCTGCCGAGATTGCGCGCAACAGCGCCGGACGATCCGCCGCCATAGAGCGGACGAAGCCCGCATGCCGAAAGCGATGCGAGCAGCAGGACGGAGGCGGCGAGGCGCTTCATATCACCAGATTGACCAGACGATCGGGAACCACAATCACTTTCTTCGGTACCGCCCCTTCTATAGTGCGCACTACATTTGGAGCGGCAAGCGCCAGCGCCTCCAGCTCCTCGCGCGGCAGGCCCTTGGCGACGGTGATGGTGTCGCGCAGCTTGCCCATCACCTGCACGGCGATGGTCACCTCATCCTCGATCAGCAGCGCGGGGTTGACCTCGGGCCAGGCGGCATCGGCGACAAGCCCCTGCTGGCCCAGCGCTTCCCATGCTTCCTCGGCGAGATGCGGCACCATCGGCGCGACCAGCAGCGCCATCGTGCGGATCGCCTCCGTGCGGCTGGCCGAGGGCGCGGCCTTCTCGATCGCGTTGCTCAGCTCGTAAATCTTGGCAATCGCCTTGTTGAAAGACAGTGATTCTATATCGCGCGCTACACCATCTATCGTCTGGTGCAGCTTGCGCGTCAGGGCCTTGTCTTCTCCCTGCGCGTCGTCGCTGGCCTCGCCGAACAGCCGCCACAACCGGTTGACGAAACGCCAGCTTCCCTCGATTCCCGCCGCCGTCCAGGGCAGGTCGCGTTCCGGCGGGCTGTCGCTCAGCATGAACCAGCGCACAGCGTCCGCGCCATATTGGTCGACGATATCGTCGGGATCGACGACATTCTTCTTCGACTTCGACATCTTCTCGACGCGACCGAGCGTCACCGGCTCTTCCGTGGCAGATACTATATATGAGTCGCCGCGTTTTTCGACATCTTCGGGCGCGAGCCAGCGGCCGTCCGGAGCCTTGTAGGTCTCGTGCGTCACCATGCCCTGGGTGAACAGCCCGGCAAAGGGCTCCTTCACGCCGATCTTGCCGCAATGGGCGAGCGCGCGCGTCCAGAAGCGGGCATAGAGCAGGTGCAGGATCGCATGTTCGATCCCGCCGATATACTGGCCCACCGGCATCCATTTCTCGGCCTCTTCGCGGTCGAACGGCCTGTCGTCCGGCTGGCTGGCAAAGCGGATGAAATACCAGCTCGAATCGACGAAGGTATCGAGCGTATCGGTCTCGCGCACCGCCGCCTTGCCGCATTGCGGGCAGTCGACATGCTTCCATGCCGGGTGGCGTTCCAGCGGGTTGCCCGGAATCTCGAAGCTCACATCCTCCGGCAGCACCACGGGGAGCTGATCCTTCGGCACCGGCACCACGCCGCACGTCTCGCAATGGATGAACGGGATCGGCGTGCCCCAGTACCGCTGGCGTGACACGCCCCAGTCGCGCAGCCGCCACACGGTCGTCCCCTGCCCCCAGCCTTCGCTTTCGGCGCGCGCGATGACCGCGGCCTTGGCCGCCTCTACCTCCATGCCGTCGATGAAATCGGAATTGATGAGCGTGCCGGGGCCGGTATAGGCCTCGTCGCCAACGGGCGCGTCCTTGCCGTCCGGCGACACCACGCGCGAGGTGGCGAGCAGATATTTGCGCGCGAAATCAAGGTCGCGCTGGTCGTGCGCGGGCACAGCCATCACCGCCCCTGTGCCATAGTCCATCAACACGAAATTGGCGACGAACAGCGGCAGCTTTGCGCCGGTGAACGGATGGATCACCGAAATGCCGGTGTCGTAACCCATCTTTTCCTGCGTTTCGACCTCGGCGGCGGCGGTGCCGGTCTTGCGGCATTCCTCGGCAAAGGCGGCGAGCTTTGCGTCGCCCCTGGCCAGTTCGAGCGCGATCGGATGATCCGCCGCCATGGCGGCGAAGCTGGCGCCGAATATCGTGTCCGGGCGCGTGGAGAACACCTCAAGCGTTTCCGTATCGCCAACTACACTATCCAGCCGGAAGCGGAACTGCAGGCCGACCGACTTGCCGATCCAGTTTTCCTGCATGAGGCGAACCTTGTCCGGCCACTGGTCGAGTGTCTTCAGCCCTTCGAGCAGGTCGTCGGCGAAATCGGTGATTTTCAGGAACCACTGATTGAGCTTGCGCTTCTCGACCGGGGCGCCCGACCGCCAGCCCTTGCCGTCGATCACCTGCTCGTTCGCCAGCACGGTCATGTCGACCGGGTCCCAGTTGACCGCGCTTTCCTTGCGATAGACGAGGCCCGCCTCGTAAAGGTCAAGGAACAGCGCCTGCTCCTGCCCATAATAGTCCGGATCGCAGGTCGCGAATTCCCGGCTCCAGTCGAGCGCGAAGCCGAGGCGTTTCAGCTGCGCCTTCATGTTGGCGATGTTGGAACGGGTCCAGCCGCCGGGATGCACCTTCTTTTCCATCGCCGCATTTTCGGCGGGCATGCCGAAGGCGTCCCACCCCATCGGGTGCAGCACTTCATGGCCGGTCATGCGGCGGAAGCGCGCGAGCACGTCGCCCATCGTATAGTTGCGGACATGGCCGATATGGATGCGGCCGGAGGGATAGGGGAACATCTCCAGCACATAGGAACGCGGCTTGGCGGATTCGCTGTCGGCGCGGAAACTCTGCCGGTCGTCCCAGATGCGCTGCCATTTGGCGTCAGCTTCCAGCGGGTTGAAGCGCCTTTGCATTCCGGTCATGCTCCCAAGCTCGGTGACGGACCGGAGCGTCACCGTTTCGCCCCGGATCGTTTATTTCATGAAACGTGCGCGGGGATCAGCCCTGGCTGATCGCCATTCGCCGCAGGTCGCGCGCCTTGGTGAGGATGATTTCCTCCAGCTTCTGCACGGTCGCCGCCTTGACCGGCGCGTCGACCCACTGCCCGCCCTGCATCACCTGGCGGCTGGCGGCTACGCGCAGCGCATCCGCCCGCAGATCCTGATCGACGATCGAGACGGTCAGCTTCATGCGCTCTCCCGCCGCATTGGGGTTGGCGTACCAGTCGGTCACGATCACGCCGCCGTTGGAATCGGTCTGTACCAGCGGCATGAAGGAGAGCGTTTCCAGCGCAGCGCGCCACAGATAGGCGTTGATGCCTATCGTCGTCACCTGCGAGGCGGCAAGATCGGCCTTTGGCCTGTCCTTGTTGCCCGAACAGGCGGCGAGGCCGGCAACGGCCGCAACGACCAGCAGCCGCGACAGGAAAGAGGACGGAAAGCGCGTTACCATGATGTTCTTTCTTCCTTTGCCGGCGCCATCCAACATGACGGCGCCGCGCGTTTCCCGCATCTATAGCCTTGCGGGCCCAATCGGCAAGCCCAACTGCGCCCAAGTAGGCGCAGCCTTGCCCCGTTGCCGGGTGAACGCCGTTCGGGACGAGCGGATCGAGGGCAGGGCGGCGATTGTGTGCTTTTGGCAACAAGCCGCGAAAAACTTCGCCGGGCGGCTGGAAATGGGCAGGCTCATGGCCTATCGTCCAACCGAGAAAACAAGGGGATATGCGAGTCGGATTTGGGAAAATGGCCGGGTTCAGGGGAAATATCACCATTACCGCGATAGCGGGCGCCGCGCTGGTCGCGGTGGCTGTGCCTGCCTTGGGTGCCGGCACCAGCCTGCTCGAGATGCGCGGAGAAAACCCGGTATTGCTCGGCGAACTGGGCACGATTTCCTCCTTCACCCCCTCGATTCGCGATCCGAAGCTCTCTTCGGCCTATGCCAGGGCGGCGCTTAACCGGACAACCCGCTCCTTCCGTTTCACACCGACCAGTGGCTCGATGAGCGGCAGCCGGGAGATAACGATCCTCGTGCGCGCGGATAGCCGCGGCGGCGACCGGGCGGGACCGCTCGGCATTCAGCCTCTGGCGTTCAGCCTTGAGGGGCAGCGTGGCCTGCGCAAGCTGGCTGCACCGGAAAATGCCGGTCGCAAGCCGCTCGATCCGGTCGTATCCGATCTTGCCGGCGTCAGGAATTTCTCGCTCGATCGCAGCGGCAATTCGCGGCTGAAGGCGAACGTGCAGCTTGACGCGCGCCGCGACGTCGGCACGGCGGCGCAGACGCTGGCCGGTGAGCCGCAATATACCGTAGATGTCGGCAGCAGCTATTCGGTGACGAAGAATCTGAACGTTACCGCCGGTGTCCGCTATGCCGGACCCGATAACCGCCTCGCGCCGATCACCGATCAGCGGCAGGACAATCAGGCGGTTTACGTCGGCACCGTCTTCAAGTTCTAGAATTTCCCTTGATGCAGGGTTGCATCTGGCGGCCTTTTTGCGTTTCCACCTGAAATAGCCTCTTTCGCGCAATCATGTCAGCGCGTCGATGGCGGCCCAGCCATGCATGCCAAGTGGGCGTAGCCGCCTGAAGCGGCGCGCATTCATTCCCCCCAGCGCGATGACCGGAGCATCGGACAGCCGCGCGAGCCGCGCCAGGCCGGGAACGCCCAGTGTCCAAGCGCCAGGATGGGAGCGGGTAGGGAAGACCGGAGAGAGGAAGAGCAGGGCGGGGCGCAGCGCATTTGCGCGGGCAACCTCGCGCGCATCGTGCGCGGACATGGTGAGGAGCCCGGTCGGGCGCGGGCCGCGGCTGGCACGGGACCGCGCGGAGAGATGGACTCCGTCCGCCTCGCGATCCGACGGCGCGCTGCCGATCAGAACAATGCGCCGCCTGCGCGTCGCTAGCCGCAGCTTGCGGAACAGCGCACGGCGCTCCTCAGGCTCCGTCGCATGATGGCGGAATATGACGCCGCTGCCGCGCGGCAGCCGTTCGATCGCGGACATTATCTTATCGTTCGCTACCCGTTCATCGGTCATCAGCCACAGGCGGGGCAGGGCGGCCAGTGTGCGACGGTGGGCGCTTTTGGGGTGGCAAGGCGACATGGTGGCATTTATAGCCGCGCGCATGACTGGTGCCACAGAAGAAACAGGCCTGCCCGCGCTCGACGCGGTGCGCGAGGCGATCGGCAAGGCCGCCCGGATAGCGGGGCGGCACGCGGAGGCGATCACCCTGATCGCCATATCGAAGACGCATGACGAGAGGGCGATTCGCCCCCTGCTCGAAGCCGGCCAGCGCCATTTCGGCGAGAACCGGGTGCAGGAGGCGCAGACCAAATGGCCGGCGCTGAAGGCCGACTATCCCGATGTCGTGCTGCACCTTGTCGGCCAGCTTCAGAGCAACAAGGCAGCCGACGCGGTTGCGCTGTTCGACGTTATCCATTCGGTGGATCGTCCCTCACTGGTTTCGGCGCTGGTCAAGGCGGCGAGCGCGCAGGGCCACGAACCGGTCTGTTTCGTGCAGGTCAATATCGGGGATGAGCCGCAAAAGGGAGGATGCGCGATAGACGATGTGCCCGACCTGATCGCGATGGTGCGCAAGGCGCCGGAACTGTCGCTGGCCGGGCTGATGTGCGTGCCACCCGCCGATGTGGAGTCCGCGCCCTATTTCGCGTTGCTCGCGAAACTCGCGCGCGAGAATGACGTTACAGGCCTCTCCATGGGCATGTCGGGCGACTATGAAACGGCAGTTATGCTGGGCGCGACGCATGTCAGGGTCGGCACCGCGCTGTTCGGCGAAAGAAATTATAGCGCCTGATATGAAAAAGGCCGCTCCGGCAAGAGCGGCCTCTTCGTGACAGCGCGGCTTCTCAGAACTTGCCGCGAACGGTTATGCCATAGGTGCGCGGCTCGGCGAGATAGGCCGAGAAGAGTTGGGTCGCATTGGCCGCCCGCCCGGCCCGAACCGCGGCAGACGAGTTGCTGCCCTGAAGCGGGGAGTTGAACGCCACCTGCGTATATTTGGTGTTGAAGACATTCTGGCCCCAGAATTCAATGGCCCAGCGCTCATCCGGTCCGCGCACGCCGACGCGCGCATTCCAGACGCTGTATCCATCCTGCGTCTTCTCCGGGAACAGGTCGGACCCGGTATTGTAGTCGCCCGTCATCCGGCCGTCGAAATAGACGAGGCCGGAAAGCCCACTGCTGCCAAGCGGCGGCGTCCAGGCAAAGCTCATGGTGGTGACGATCTCTGGCGCGTTGCTGTTGATATTGTCGGGAAGCAGGAACAGCGCGGGATCGAGCGGCGTCGTGCCGTCCTTGCTGCCGACGAGCCGTTTCCTGAATTTCGCCTGCGCATAGGTCAGGCCGCCGCTCACGCGCACATAGCGGATCGGCGATGCCGAAAGCTCGATCTCGACGCCCTGGCTGATGAGGCCGGGTTCGACATCGCCCTTGGCGCATGTGCCGCCAGCGGACAAGGCAGCGCCACAGCCGTTGATGTTCTGCACGACGAAGCTGGTGCCGTTGAAGGTGTTGAGCTGGAAGTCGCTGAACTCCTGGCGGAAAGCGGCGATGTTCGCGCTCCACTTGCGCCCGCTATATTTCATGCCGATTTCGAAGGCGTCGACCGTTTCCGCCGCGAAACGCAGCGTCGGCGCGTCCGCATTGGTGCGCGGGCTGAAATAGGTGAGCGGACTGATCGCCGTGCCGATGCCGGTATTGCCAAGCTCGAACCGGTCGAGATTATAGCCGCCGGCCTTGTATCCGCGCGAATAGCTGCCGTAGACCAGTAATTGCCGTGTCGGCTTGAACGACAGCACGGCCGTGCCGGAAAACTCGCCGTCGCTCATGCTGTCGTGCAGATCGAGCGCGTTCAGTCCCGCGCTGCTGTTGCCAAGACAGGCAAGCGCGAGGACACCGCCGGCTAGTGCTTGGGCTTGGGCACCTAACGCTCCGCTAGCCGCTTGGGCTAGCTGCTGCTGCAGTCCGGCACAATAGACGTTGTTGTTGTTGAGATCGGCCCGGAAATTCTTGCTTTCATGGGTATAGCGCAGGCCGGCGGTGAAATCGATCGTGTCGGTGATATGCACGATATTGTGCGTGAACAGCGCCCAGTTCTCGCTCTTCTGATAATAGCGGCTGTCGACATCACCCGTTCCGCTCGGGATGCTGGCGAGGGTCGTGAGTGCGCCAGCGAGTGGGCCGAGGCCAGCTCCAGCAATCAGGTTACCGATATCCGGCGTAAGCGGATTGCTGTCGATGGGAGCGCCGCACAGGGAATAGGGAAATGCGCCGTTGGGCGGCGCATTCGGGAAGCTGGCGGTCAGGATGCGGCAGGTTGCGAAGCGGCCATAATCGGCGCCGAACACGATATTGTCGCGCAGCGTCAGCTTCTCATGCGCATAATAGCCGCCGACCAACCAGTCGAGCTTGTCATTGAAGGCCGAGCCCTGAAGACGCAGCTCCTGCGTGAAGGTCCTGAACTGGCGGAAGGTATTGGGGTCGCGATAGAGGATGTCGGCGCGGCTATAGTCATAGTCGCCATAATCCTTTGACTTGTAGTCGCGATAGGCGGTGATGCTGGTCAGCTTCGCGTCGCCGAAATCATAGTTGATCTCGGCCGAAACGCCCCAGTCCTTCAGTTTGCTGCCATATTCGCGACCGGGCGTGATATAGGCGGCGCGGGTATAGGGGTTCGGCGTCGCCGGAACGGATCCGGGAAACATGCCGTTCAGAATATGCGCGATGCGGTTGCCGGTCGGGCTGGTGGCGGCATCGCCGGGTGAGCCCGACGTCGGATCATAGGTTTCGCGGGTCGAGATGTACATCGCCGCGCAGCAGCTCTCGTCCCTGTGCGTATAGTCCGCGATCAGGCGAACGGAGAAATCGTCATTGGGTTCGATCAAAGCCTGGCCGCGCACGAAATACCGGTCGCGATTATTGGACTCTCCGACCTTTGCGCCGCTTCCGTCGACCAGCTTCATGAAGCCGTCGCGCTGCTGCCATACGCCATCGAGGCGCAGCGCGACCTGCTCCGACAGCGGACCGGTGATGCTGGCTGCCGCGCGCCAGAAATCATAGTTGCCGTAGGTGATCTCGCCCTTCGCGCCGAATGAGAATTCGGGCGACTTGCTGACGATGTTGATGAGGCCAGCCGACGCGTTACGGCCGAACAGTGTGCCCTGCGGCCCGCGAAGCACCTCGATACGCTCGATCTCGCCGAGATCGGAGAGACCCGCGCCGGTGCGCGAGCGGTATACGCCGTCGATGAAGACCGCGACAGAGCTTTCGAGGCCGGGATTGTCGCCGACCGTGCCGACGCCGCGAATGCGCGCCGATCCGTTGGCCTCCGTGCCCGACGAGGAGACCAGAAGCGAGGGCGCGAGCTGATTGAGCTGGCGGATGTCATTGGCGCCGCTGTTCTGCAGGCTGGCGGCCGTTACGGCGGAGACCGCGATCGGCACGTCCGACAACGGGCTGGCGCGCCGCGTCGCCGTAACGATGATCACATTTTCGGTTTCATCTGCCGATGCGTCGGCGGATTGCTCGGCCGGCGGCTGCGCCGGATCATCCTGCGCCATGGCTGGAATGCTGAGAGCAATAGTAACGATAGCCGTGCTCTGGGCGAGTAGGCATAGGCCGTTTTTCATGGACGCACCCTCCTGCTGCATGGCCTATTTTCTGCCATGTCGTCTAATTATTCCAATATTATGGTTTACAAAACGTTTTACGCAAGGAAATCTGACGATTTTTACAATGATTTTACATCAATTTGGTTCCGCTATGCCTTTTCGGCAACGGAAAAACGGCTTTCTGACAAATTTTGTCAGGATTTCACGCCGTCTTGGTCAGTACGACTGACCTGCCGACCGCGAAAGTGCCGGGCGCGACCTTGACCAGCAGCCTGTCGAGTCCGCCGATCAGCTTCAGCAGGAAACGGGGAAGCTGCGGCACGGGCGTCTTCGCGATCACCCCGCCCGACAGGGGGAACAGCAGGGCCTCGTTGACCTCGTTCTTCGTGACGCGATAGCCTGGCACCTTCGCCTCGAACTCCGCATTGTCGCGGAACAGCAGTTCGGGGATCGCGCAGTTCGCGCTCCATGGATCGTCGGGGCTGTTGGTCACGGTTTCGGGATCGAACACGTCGATATCATAGGACCAGCCCTCGTGCCGCATCGCATAGAGCATCGCGCGCATCATCAATGAGGTGTTGAGGTCCTGGATGACGATACGTCCGCCGGGCCGCAGGATCGGCAGCACCTTGGCAAAGAATTTCACCGGGTGCGCCATATGGTGGATCATGTGCGAGCAGATGATGACATCGACCGAGCCCGGCTCGAACGGCGGGTTCATCGCGTCGGCATGTTTGTCGACCCAGTCATTTTCCAGCACGTCGGTCAAAATCAGGCCGGGATGATTCAGGTACAGACGGGAAAAACCGGCGCCGCATCCGAATTCGACAATCACATCGTCGGGCTTCAGATGATCGCGCATCCAGCCGAAGCGTTGTTCGAGCAAGACGTCGAGATTGTTGAAGCGGGTTTTCAGGAAGCGGTTGCGCGCGCCAGCGACATCGCCCTCATGCGCCATCCGGTTGGCCGAATGGTCGGGAATATAGGGTCCAGCCAGGATCATCGGTTGCGCCATCATCTTGTCACCCCTTGGAAGCGCGGATTTTGCCGCGAAATGCTGCATTGCGCAACCATGCTAACCATCATTGGTCCTGACGCTGTTTCAGGTGCCGAAGCGCGGCCAGCGCCAGCGAAAGCGTTTGCGGGGCGCGGAAACCGGCTCCGGCTCGCCGACCAGCTCTACCCCGTTCTCCAGCGGGCGGCGGGACAGAAGCGGCGCATAGGCCGCAACGAGTTCCGCCACCTTTGCCGGCGGCACGCGCTTGTCACGTTCGACGCGATAAGGGTGGCTTGTCCATTTGTGGAAACAGCTTTGCCAATATTCAAAGGTCTTGAGGTCGTTCGGCGTGCCCCAACCGAGATAATGCGCGATCTCGAAGATGCGGCAGTCGAGGCCGAGCGCGACTGCGTCCGCGATCAGGCTGTCGACATAGAACTCGCCGTTGACGCGGCCCTCGCGCGCGATCAGCGCGGCGCAGGCCCGGTCGAAATCACCCGCTCGGCGGAAGGTGAAGGCGCCCACGATCATCGGATCGGTCGCGGGATCGGGTGGTGTCTGCTTCACCAGGACGTCGGAAACACGACCTTCCTCATCCGCCAGCACCCAGCCGAAATTCTTCGGCCGCAACTTGCCGTCGGCATGGCCGCGCACGATCCACACGACAACGTCCGGCCCACCCGGCTTCATCAGTTCCTCGAACGCCTGCACATCGTAGATCATGGCGTTGTCGCACGCGCCGATCGTCACAGGCTGGTCGGGATCGACGCCCTCAAGGCCCAGGCGGCAGGTGATCGCCTGCCCTTCGGTGCCCTCGTCGAGCAGCAGCGTCGACGCGCCGACGAAGGATGACCGCAGCCGCGCGAGCAGTTCGTCGACCATCGGCAGGTCGCTGCGCAGGACGAAGCGGGTCGCGGGCGCGTCGGGCAGGTCGCGCGCGGCCTGGATCACCATCGGTCGCCCGGACACCGGGATCAGCGCCTTGGGCGTTTCGTAACCCGCGTCGGAGAAACGCTTGCCATATCCCGCCATCGGCACCAGCACCGTGCCGGACTGGCGCGCGCGCCGCGCCTCGTCGAACGCGAGGCGGCGGAACACCCGCGACCAGCCGAGATATTCTTCGAGGTCCGCCGGAGTGCCCCATTGCATGAAGTGCTGAAGCTCATAGACGCCGATGCGGGAACCGCGTTCGGCCAGCACCTTGTAGGCGAGGCTGACATAATATTCATTGTTGACGTTGAGGTCGCGCTCCAGAACCTCCTCGAAAGCGGACAGGCATAGCGCGCCGCTGGCGAACCAGTATCCCCCCGACGAGGCATATTCCGACATCGGATCGTCGGTCCATGCCTGCTTTTCCTGAATGTCGGTCAGCCAGCCATCCTTTTCCCGGATGAAGGCATAGCTGTTGCCGTGCAGGCTGTGCGGATGGAAACCGCGATAGGCCGGAACGGCGGCGTCGAGCGTCGCATCGGCGGTGAACTTTTTGAAATCCTGCCAGTCCCAATAGCAGGAAAAGTCGCAATAGTTGACGAAGACGGGCCGGTCCGGGTCGATCAGGTGGCGCGCGTCGAGTACCGCGCCGATCGGGCCGCGTTTGTGCGGGGCGATGCCCTGAATACGCCCCGAGGGCGCGAAGCGGCGCAGCGTTTCCGCCATCTGATAGGCCGGTTCGTTCAGATGATCGCGGTTGCAGATGAAGAGGAAATCCTCCTCGCCCGGGAACATCTCGATCACATGGCCGATGATCGGCTTGCCATCCACGTCGATCAGCGGCTTGGGCACGGTATAGCCCGCGCGGCGGAACCGCTCGCCAAAGCCGGACATGGGGACGATGATCTGGGTTTTTCCGCTCATCGCGCCCGTTTCTCCGCCAGTTTGATGCGATAGGCCTCTTCCTCCATATTCAGCAGGGCGGCGGCGTCCGCCCCGGTCAGGCTGCGGATGCCGGTGTCGTCGGGGATCCGGCGCGCGACCTCCAGCAGGCCGGTGATTACCGCATCGGCAGCCGCGCTGCGTCCCCGGCGGCCGAAAGCGCCGGTGCCGGGCACCAGCATCAGCGCGGGCGTCACACCCGTGCGCT
>JBFXHW010000034.1:0-15082 GCA_050176605.1 Sphingobium sp.
TTATTGCTCGCCGCTCGGCATGGAACATAGCTATGTCCTCGCGATCGAGAAGCTGCTGAACCTCGAAGTGCCGATCCGCGCGCAATATCTGCGCGTGTTCTTCGCCGAGCTCACCCGCATCTGCAACCATATGCTGAACCTCGGGTCGCACGTCATGGATGTCGGCGCGATGACGCCGAACCTGTGGCTGTTCGAGATTCGCGAGGATTGCCTCAATTTCTTCGAGCGCGCGTCTGGCGCGCGCATGCACTCGGCATATTTCCGCCCCGGCGGCGTGCATCAGGATGTGCCGCTGAAGCTGCTTACCGACATCGCCGACTGGCTCGATACGCGCCTGCCGCGCCTGTTCGAGGATGCGATCAGTCTGGTCGCCGACAACCGCATCTTCAAGCAGCGCAATGTCGACATCGCCGTCTGTTCAAAGGAAGACGCGCTGAAATGGGGCTTTTCCGGCCCGATGCTGCGCGGCTCCGGTATCCCGTGGGATATCCGCAAGAGCCAGCCCTATGATGTCTATTCGAAGATGGATTTCGACGTGCCGGTCGGTACCAATTTCGACTGCTATGACCGCTTCATGGTCCGCGTTGAGGAGGTCCGCCAGTCCGCGCGCATCATGAAGCAGTGTCTCTCCGAAATTCCGGACGGGCCCATCGCCAGCTTCGACCGCAAGGTCGTGCCGCCCAAGCGCGGCGAGATGAAGCAGTCGATGGAGGCGCTGATCCACCACTTCAAGCTCTATACCGAGGGCTTCCACGTTCCGGCGGGCGAGGTCTATGTCGCGACCGAAAGCCCGAAGGGCGAGTTCGGCGTCTATCTAGTGTCGGATGGTTCTAATAAACCTTACCGCTGCAAGATCCGCCCGACGGCGTTCAGCCATTTGCAGGCGATGGACTTCATGATGAAGGGCCATATGCTCGCCGACACCACCGCTGTCCTCGGCGCGATGGACATCGTGTTCGGGGAGTGTGACCGGTGAGCGTAGATATCCTGATTTCGGCCGACGAGCGCCTCGCCATCGCCGAGGCAATGATTGCGGCCTATAACGCACAGGATGTGGACACTTACGTCTCCTACATGACAGACGACGCCTGCGAGGCGAACTATCGCGGCGCGGTGGTGCGCGAGGGCAAGGAAGGCACGCGCTCTGGTCTTGCCGCTGCCTTTGCCAAATGGCCGCAGAATCACGCCGAAATCCGCGAGAAACAGGTGATCGGTGATTATGTGCTGTTCCGTGAATATGTGACGCGCGGTGCCGCGACCGACGGGTCCGAGCTGGTCGAGCCGTTCGAGGTCATCGCGATTTATTCTTTCGAAGGCGACAAGGTGCGCCGAGTGGAGTTCATCCGGTAAATGGCCGACGCACCCCAGATCCCCGACGAAGCAGCCGTCCGCGCCGAATGGGGCGATTTCGCCTGGACAGCGGAAAACGCGAGCCAAGCCGAGAAGGTGATCGCGCGCTATCCGCCCGGTCGTCAGCAGTCCGCCGTGATGCCGCTGCTCGACCTTGCGCAGCGTCAGGTCGGCGCGAAGACCAATACGCAGGGCTGGCTCCCCGTGCCGGTGATCGAATATGTCGCGGCGCAACTCGACATGCCCTATATGCGCGCCTACGAGGTCGCGACCTTCTATACCATGTATAATCTTGCGCCGGTCGGCCGCTATCATGTGCAGGTGTGCGGCACGACGCCCTGCATGCTGCGCGGTTCGGATGACGTCATGGCGGCGTGCAAGGCCAAGGGGCTGCACAAGGGCGGCACCACGGCGGATGGTCTCTTCACGCTGACCGAGGTCGAGTGCCTCGGCGCCTGCGCCAACGCGCCGATGGTGCAGATCAACGACGACAATTATGAAGACCTGACCTTCGAGACGATGACTGCGATCCTCGACGATCTCGCGGCTGGCAAGCAGCCGAAGATCGGCCCGCAGATCGACCGGCAGACGAGCTGCCCTGAGGGAGGGCCGACTTCCCTGAAGGAAATGGTTGCCGAAAATCACGATTACAGGGGCAGCTGGTCATGAGCGCGCTGATCGCCCTCATCGTCGCGATTGTCTTGGGCTTCTTCCTCATCAAGGTGATGTTCAAACTGCTCGGTATCGCCATTGCCATCGGGCTTGGCGTCATCGTCTATTTCATCGCGGAAAAATTCATCGGGGTGGGTAACTAGATGGCAGACGAAACCGCACCTCCAGCTCCGCCCGCCTTCGTCGGCCCGATCGACGACAAGGACCGCATCTTCACCAACGTCTATGGTTTCCAGGACTGGGGCATAGACGCGGCGATGAAGCGCGGCGACTGGGACAACACGAAGAAGCTGCTCGAAATCGGGCAGGACGGCATCATCGAGGTCATCAAGGCAAGCGGCTTGCGCGGGCGCGGCGGCGCCGGCTTCCCGACCGGCATGAAGTGGAGCTTCATGCCAAAGGAGAGCAAGGACGGCCGCCCGAGCTTCCTTGTCATCAATGCCGACGAATCCGAACCGGGCAGCTGCAAGGACCGCGAGATCATCCGGCACGATCCGCACAAGCTGATCGAAGGCGCGCTGGTTGCCGGTTTCGCGATGCACGCGCGCGCGGCCTATATCTACATCCGCGGCGAGTTCATCTATGAGGCGAAGGTGCTCTTCGCCGCCGTCGAGCAGGCCTATGCGAAGGGCTTCATCGGCAAGAACGCCTGCGGATCGGGCTATGATTTCGACGTGTTCGTGCATCGTGGGGCGGGGGCCTATATCTGCGGCGAGGAAACCGCGCAGATCGAGAGCCTTGAGGGCAAGAAGGGCCAGCCGCGCCTGAAGCCGCCCTTCCCGGCGGGCGCGGGTCTTTATGGCTGCCCTACCACGGTCAACAATGTCGAGAGCATCGCGGTCGGCCCGACCATCCTGCGGCGCGGCGCGGCGTGGTTCTCCAGCTTCGGGCGCGAGAACAACAAGGGCACCAAGCTTTTCCAGATCAGCGGCCATGTGAACAAGCCTTGCGTGGTCGAAGAATCGATGGGCATCCCGTTCAAGGAGCTGATCGACCGGCATTGCGGCGGCATACGCGGCGGCTGGGACAATTTCCTCGCGGTGATCCCCGGTGGATCGTCGGTACCGCTGGTTCCCGCCGCACAGGCGATGGACATGCCAATGGACTTCGACGGCTGTCGCGGCCTCGGTTCCGGCCTCGGCACGGCGGGCATCATCGTGATGGATAAGTCGACCGATATCGTGCGCGCGATCACGCGGCTCTCCTATTTCTACAAGCATGAGAGCTGCGGCCAATGCACCCCCTGTCGCGAGGGCACAGGCTGGATGTGGCGCGTGATGGAGCGGCTGCGCACCGGCGAGGCGGAGATCGAGGAAATCGACATGCTTCAGCAGGTGACGAAGCAGGTCGAAGGGCACACCATCTGCGCACTAGGCGATGCGGCGGCCTGGCCGATCCAGGGCCTCATCCGCCACTTCCGCCCGGAGATCGAGCGGCGCATTGTGGAACGCAAGGGCGGCGCGCCGATGATGGAGGCGGCGGAGTGACCGTGACTTTCTCTCCTGGAGATGTTGTGAGCTTGCAATCCGGTGGTGCTGCAATGACGTTAGTGCAGATCATGGGTAATGATGCCGACTGCGTTTGGATGACCAAATTGGGGCAGCTTCGGCGAACGACGCTTCCGACCAAATGTCTTCGTGCCGGTACAGATGAATATGACGGCGTTGGTACTTTGATAATCGAGGGCATGACACACTCTCGGGACGAAATTGATCGCCTTTATGGAGATGCTGGCAATGCCTAAACTCACCGTAGATGGCGTAGAGATCGAGGTTCCGGCGGGCGCGACGGTCCTTCAGGCATGCGAGCTGGCGGGCAAGGAAATCCCGCGCTTCTGCTATCATGAGCGCCTGTCGATCGCCGGCAACTGCCGCATGTGCCTGGTCGAGGTGAAGCCCGGACCGCCCAAGCCGCAGGCGAGCTGCGCGCTTCCCGCCGCCGAGGGCCAGGAAATCCGCAGCGACAGCGAGATGGTGAAGAAGGCGCGCGAAGGCGTGATGGAGTTCCTGCTCATCAACCACCCGCTCGATTGCCCGATCTGCGATCAGGGCGGCGAATGCGACCTGCAGGATCAGTCGATCGCCTATGGCAAGGGCGCGAGCCGCTTCCACGAGAACAAGCGCGCGGTCACCGAGAAATATATGGGTCCCATCGTCAAGACGGTGATGACGCGCTGCATCCAGTGCACGCGATGCGTTCGCTTTGCCGAGGAAGTCGCGGGCGTGCCGGAAATCGGTGCGATCTATCGTGGCGAGAACATGCAGATCACCACCTATCTGGAGCACGCCGCGAAGAGCGAGCTTTCGGGCAATGTGGTCGATCTCTGCCCGGTCGGCGCACTCACATCGCGACCCTACGCGTTCGAGGCGCGGCCGTGGGAGCTGAAAAAGACCTTCGCCATCGACGTGATGGATGCGCTCGGAACGAACATTCGGCTCGACAGCCGGGGCAGGGCGGTGCTGCGCGTGCTACCGCGCGTCCACGATGACGTGAACGAGGAATGGGCGAGCGACAAGACCCGGCACCATGTCGATGCGCTGGTGCGCCGTCGCCTCGACAAGCCCTATGTGCGCAAGGGCGGAAAGCTCAAGGAAGCGACGTGGGACGAGGCGTTCGACACCATCGCCAAGGTCGCGAAGGAGGCGGGCAAGTCCGTCGCGTGCGTTTCGGGCGATATGGTCGATTGTGAGACCATGTATGCCGCGCGCGAGCTGGTAAAGTCGCTCGGCGGCACGATGTTCGAGGGCCGCCAGACCGGCCTTGCCTATGATGTGTCGAGCCTCAGCGCCGTCAATTTCAACAGCACCATCGCGGGCGCGGAGACGGCGGACGTGATCCTGCTGGTCGGCACAAATCTGCGCTGGGAAGCGCCGCTGATCAACACGCGCATCCGCAAGGCGATAAAGAAGGGCGCGAAGGTTTACGGCATCGGGCCAGAGCATGACCTCACCTACAAGGTGGAGTGGCTCGGCAATGATGCGTCGCTGCTGGGCAAACTGCCCAAGGCGGTGCTGGATGCGTTCAAGGATGCGCAGCGGCCCATGATGATCTGCGGCGGCGGGATCCTCGCCAAGGATGGCGCACATGGCGACGCGCTAGCGCTGGTCGGGACGCTGGGCCTCGTCAAGGACGGCTGGAACGGCTTCAACATTCTGCATTTCGCCGCTGCGCGCATGGGCGGGCTGATGCTCGGTTATGCGACCGACGGCGGCATCAAGGCGATTGCTGCGAAAAAGCCGAAGCTGCTCTTCTCGCTCGCCGCCGATGAGGTGGATTATTCGGCGTTCGGCGACAGCTTCAAGGTGTTCGTGGGTCATCATGGGGACGCGGGCGCGCATGCGGCGGACGTGATCCTGCCCGGCGCGACCTATGCCGAGAAGCACGGCACCTATGTGAACCTTGAGGGCCGGGTCCAGCGCGGTGAGAAGGCGGTGTTCGCACCCGGCGACGCGCGCGAGGACTGGAGCATTTTCAGGGCCCTGTCGCAGGTTGTCGGCAAGACCCTGCCGTTCGATACATTCGATCAGTTGCGCGCGAAGATGTTTGCCGATGTGCCCGCGCTGGCAAGCGAGGGTCTGGTGAATTACGGCTGGTCCGTTCCGAACCTGCCCACCGGTGCCAGCGGAGAATTCGGATCGCCGATCAAGGATTATTACCTCACCAACGCCATATGCCGTGCAAGCCCGACAATGCAGCGCTGCTCGGCCGAACTGCTGCACGGTGAGGAATTCGCGGAGGCTGCGGAATGACCGCCTTTTTCTCCGAATATATGCCTTATGACGCCGCGTGGCTGCTCTCGACGATCATCGGCATATTGTTGATTGCACTGCCGCTGATGCTGGCGGTCGCGATGATCATCTATGCCGACCGCAAGATCTGGGCGGCGATGGCGTTGCGGCGCGGACCCAATGTGGTCGGCCCCTTCGGTCTGCTGCAAAGCTTCGCGGACGGCCTGAAGGTCTTTTTGCAAGAGACGATTATCCCGAGCGCGGCCAACAAGGGGCTGTTCCTTATTGCGCCGATCATCACCTTTACGGTGGCGCTGATGGCGTGGGCGGTGGTGCCGTTCGATGTCGGCGTGGTGCTCAGCGACATCAATGTCGGTCTGCTCTACATTCTCGCGATATCTTCGCTCGGCGTCTACGGCGTGGTGATCGCGGGCTGGGCATCCAACTCGAAATATCCCTTCTTTTCAGCGATGCGCGCCTCGGCGCAGATGATCAGCTACGAAGTCTCGATCGGCTTCATCCTCATTTGCGTGGTGCTGTGGGCGGGCAGCTTCAACCTCACCACTATCGTGGAGAGCCAGAAGGGCTATTACGGCTTCCTGAACGGCAACGGCTTCAACCCGCTGCTGTTCCCGATGGCGGTGATGTTCCTGATCAGCGCGATGGCGGAAACCGCGCGTGCGCCCTTCGACCTCACCGAAGCAGAGTCGGAGCTGGTCGCGGGGTACCAGACCGAATATTCGTCCATGGCCTTCGCGCTCTACTGGCTCGGCGAATATGCCAATGTCATCCTGATGTGCGCGCTGAACGCGATCCTGTTCTGGGGCGGCTATCTGCCGCCGATGGAGATCGACCTGATCCCGTGGTTCGACATTCCTGGCATCCTCTGGCTGTTCGCGAAGATATTGTTCTTCTTTTTCGTGTTCAGCTGGGTAAAGGCGACCGTACCGCGCTATCGCTATGACCAGCTGATGCGGCTGGGCTGGAAAGTCTTCCTGCCGACCTCGCTGTTCTTCGTGTTCCTCGTTTCCGGGTTCCTGATGTTGACCCGCTATGGAGCTGCTTCATGAGCGTCGCCCACATCATCAAATCCTTCACCCTCTGGGAATTCGTCAAAGCCCACTGGCTGACCTTGAAATATTTCTTCAAGCCCAAGGCGACGATCAACTACCCGTTCGAGAAGAACCCGATTTCGCCCCGCTTCCGCGGCGAACATGCGCTGCGCCGTTATCCCAACGGCGAGGAGCGCTGCATCGCGTGCAAGCTGTGCGAGGCGATCTGCCCGGCGCAGGCCATCACGATCGAGGCGCAGCCGCGCGACGACGGCAGCCGCCGCACCACGCGGTACGACATCGATATGACCAAGTGCATTTATTGCGGCTTCTGTCAGGAAGCGTGCCCGGTCGATGCGATTGTCGAGGGGCCGAATTTCGAGTTCGCGACCGAGACGCGTGAGGAGCTGATCTACGACAAGGCGAAGCTTCTCGAAAATGGCGACAAATGGGAGCGGGCGATCGCGGCGAACCTTGCCGCCGATGCGCCCTATCGTTAAGGCGCGCGAGACCAGGGGGACGACCACATAGTGATCCACGTAATCGCCTTCTATCTGTTCGCCACCATCGTGGTCGCGTCGGGTGCGCTCACCATCTTTGCGCGCAATCCGGTGCACAGCGTGCTGTGGCTGATCCTCGCATTCTTCAATGCAGCGGGCCTTATGGTACTCGCGGGTGCGGAGTTCATCGCGATGCTGCTCGTCATCGTCTATGTCGGTGCGGTCGCGGTCCTGTTCCTGTTCGTTGTGATGATGCTGAACATCGACTTCGCTGAGTTGCGGGCTGGATTCGTGAGCTATCTGCCCTTTGGCATGCTGATTGCGCTGGTGCTGCTCGCGGAAATTCTGCTCGGCGTGGGCATCTGGAGCGCAGGGCCAATTGAACTTGCGCAACGCGCCGCGCCTGTCGCCGCGGAAGTGCCCAACATCAAGGCGATCGGTGCGCTGCTCTACACCCGCTATATCTTCCTGTTCGAGGCGGCGGGCATCATCCTTCTGGTGGCGATGATTGGTGCGATCGTGCTGACCCATCGCGCGCGCGGCGGTGTGCGCGGCCAGAATATCGACAGGCAGAACCGGCGACGCCTGGAAGACGCGATCGTCAACGTCAATCAGCCCGCAGGGCAGGGGGTGGAGCTGTGATCGGCCTTCAGCATTATCTGGTGGTCAGTGCGATCCTGTTCGTGATGGGCGTGCTCGGCATCTTCATCAATCGCAAGAACATCATCGTCATCCTGATGGCGATCGAGCTGATCCTGCTCGCGGTGAACCTGAACCTCGTCGCCTTCAGCGCCTATCTGGGCGATCTGGTGGGGCAGGTGTTCAGCATGTTCGTGCTGACTGTCGCAGCGGGCGAGGCGGCCATCGGGCTTGCCATTCTCGTCATCTATTTCCGCTCGCGCGGCACCATCGCCGTCGATGATGCCAACCGGATGAAGGGGTAAGCGCGGCATGATCCAGCTTATCGTTTTCCTGCCACTGCTGGCGGCGATTGTCGCGGGCCTGGGCAACAAGATGCTCGGCAATGTGCCCGCGAAGGTCATCACGACCGGTGCGCTGTTCATTTCCTGCGCGCTTTCCTGGCCGATCTTCCTGTCGTTCGTGGCGGGGCATTCGGAGCCTTATCTCGCGCCGGTCTTCACCTGGATCCAGTCAGGCAGCTTCGATGCGGCATGGGAACTGCGTGTCGATGCACTGACCGCCGTGATGCTGGTGGTGGTGACGACGGTTTCCGCGCTCGTCCACCTCTACAGCTGGGGCTATATGGAGGAAGATCCGGACCAGCCGCGCTTCTTCGCCTATCTCTCGCTCTTCACCTTCGCGATGCTGATGCTGGTGACGGCAAACAACCTGTTGCAGATGTTTTTCGGCTGGGAAGGGGTGGGTCTCGCGTCGTACCTGCTGATCGGCTTCTGGTTCCGCAAACCTTCCGCCTGTGCCGCCGCGATCAAGGCGTTCGTGGTCAACCGCGTGGGCGACCTTGGCTTCATGCTCGGCATTTTCGGTACCTATCTGGTGTTCAATACCATTTCGATCCCCGAAATCCTTGCCGCCGCGCCGGGCATGGCGGGCAGCACCATCGGTTTCCTCGGCCACCGCTTCGACACGATGACCGTGATTTGCCTGCTGCTGTTCCTTGGCGCGATGGGCAAGTCCGCCCAGCTGGGCCTCCACACCTGGTTGCCGGACGCCATGGAGGGTCCGACACCGGTCTCCGCGCTCATTCACGCCGCCACCATGGTCACGGCTGGCGTGTTCATGGTCTGCCGTCTGTCGCCGATGTGCGAGGCGAGCGAAACCGCGATGCATGTCGTCTCCGGGGTCGGGGCTGCGTCCTGGTGCGTCGCCGCGACCGTCGGCACGGTGCAGAACGACATCAAGCGCGTGATCGCCTATTCCACCTGTAGTCAGCTCGGCTACATGTTCTTCGCGGCGGGAGTCGGGGCTTACGGGGCAGCGATGTTCCACCTCTTTACCCATGCCTTCTTCAAGGCGTTACTGTTCCTTGGCGCGGGTTCGGTCATCCACGCCATGCACCATGAGCAGGACATGCGTTACTATGGCGCGTTGCGCAAAGAGATCCCGATCACGTTCTGGGCGATGACCGCGGGCACGCTTGCCATCACCGGTGTAGGCATCCCGGGTACACTGTTCGGCTTCGCGGGCTTCTTCTCGAAGGATTCAATCCTTGAAAGCGCCTATGCGGCCGGCGGCCCCGGCACGACAGCGTTCATCATCGGTGTTACCGCTGCTCTGTTGACCAGCTTCTACAGCTGGCGGCTGGTTTTCCTGACCTTCTTCGGAAAGGCCCGCTGGATCGAATCCGAACATATTCAGCACAGCGTCCATAAGACGCCGGAGACGGCGGCCGATTCGACAGGCGGCTATCATCCGCATGAGAGCCCGCTTAACATGCTGGTGCCGTTGATTGTGCTGTCGGCGGGCGCCGTGTTCGCGGGACTCCTGTTCCACGGTGCATTCGTCGATCCGGAAGGCGGCGCGCATTTCTGGGAGCCTTCGACACTCGCTTTCAACGAACATCTGATGCATGCAAGCCATGAGGTGCCGCTGTGGGTGAAGCTGTCGCCCGGCATCGTGATGCTGATCGGGTTCTTCATCGCCTGGATGGCCTATATCCGCCATACCGACTGGCCACAGAGGTTCGTGTCGCAATTCTACGTGCTCTACGATTTCCTGCTCAACAAATGGTATTTCGACGAGCTGTACAACGCGATCTTCGTCAAGCCGGCGTTCGCCATCGGCCGCTTCTTCTGGAAGGGTGGAGACGAGGGCACGATTGATCGCTTCGGCCCCAACGGCATGGCTGCGCTTGTCGTCGCGGGTGGGCGCGTTACGCGGCGGCTCCAGTCGGGCTATCTTTATTCCTATGCGCTGGTGATGCTGATCGGGCTCGCCGCGGCGGTAACCTGGGCGATCACAAGACCATGAACGAGCTCGGCTTTCCCATTTTGACGCTGATGCTGGCCGTGCCGATGGCCGGCGCGGCGGCGTGCCTGTTCGTCGATGCGCCAAAGGCCCGCATGATCGCGTTGGTGGCGACGCTGATCGATCTGCTGCTTGGCATCGTCCTCTGGCTGAATTTCGATCAGTCCCTGTCCGCACCGCAATGGCAGTTTCAGGAATTTGCGCCGATCTTCGGCCGCTTCGCCTGGGCGCTGGGGATTGACGGGATCGCGCTGTTGCTGATCGCGCTCACGGTGTTCCTGATGCCGATCTGTATCCTCGCGAGCTGGGAGGCCATCGAAAAGCGGGTCGGCGAATATATGGCGGCCTTCCTTTTCATGGAAACGCTGATGATCGGCGTGTTCGCGGCGCAGGATCTTTTCCTCTTCTACATCTTCTTCGAGGCGGGCCTCATTCCGATGTATCTCATCATCGGCATCTGGGGTGGCGTGAACCGCATCTACGCGAGCTATAAGTTCTTCCTCTACACGCTGCTGGGATCGGTGCTGATGCTGATCGCAATGCTGTGGATGGCGCGCGAAGCGGGCACAACCGATATCCCGACGCTGATGGCCTATCATTTCGACCCGAAGGTGCAAACCTGGCTGTGGCTGGCCTTCTTTGCCAGCTTTGCCGTAAAGATGCCGATGTGGCCGGTCCATACCTGGTTGCCCGACGCACATGTTCAGGCACCGACCGCCGGTTCCGTGATCCTCGCGGGCGTGCTGCTGAAGATGGGCGGCTATGGCTTCATCCGTTTCTCTCTCCCGATGTTTCCGGAGGCTTCGGCCCAGTTCGCGCCGCTGATCTTCGCGCTGTCGATGATCGCGGTTGTCTACACCAGCCTTGTCGCGCTGGTGCAGCAGGACATGAAGAAGCTGATCGCCTATTCCTCGGTCGCGCACATGGCGATCGTCACCGTCGGCCTGTTCGCGTTCAATCAGGCGGGCGTCGAGGGCGCGATGATGGTGATGCTGGGTCACGGGCTCGTATCGGGTGCGCTGTTTCTGTGTGTCGGCGTCATTTACGACCGGCTCCATACGCGCGAGATCGACCGTTATGGTGGCCTTTCGATCAACATGCCGCAATATGCGCTGCTGTTCATGCTGTTCACCATGGCGTCGGTCGGCCTGCCGGGCACATCCAACTTCGTGGGCGAGTTCCTCTCTCTGATGGGCGTTTACGAGGCATCGAGCTGGGTCGCGCTCATTTGCACCACAGGGATCATCCTCGGTGCAGCCTATATGCTCTATCTCTATCGCCGTATCTGCTTCGGCGACCAGAAGAACGCTGACGCAGCCGCGATGCCCGACCTGACAGTGCGGGAGTTGGTGATGCTCGTACCCATCGGGCTCGCTGTGCTGTGGATGGGTATCTACCCGGAAAGTTTCCTGTCGCCGATGCGCGCTGACGTTCAGGCCGTGGTGGCGCGGATGGCGCCGGCAAAGCCGGAGGGCGACGCAAGGTTGGCGCTCGGCAGTCCGGCTCCGAAGGCCGAAGCGCATGAAGAATCTCACGGGGAGGCGCACTGATGATCGAGACCGCTTCCCTTCTGATGACGATGCCGGAGCTGTTGCTGACCGGCGCCGGTCTCATCCTGCTCATGATCGCCGCTTATGCAGGTGACGGCAGCGCACGTCTGGTCGGCTGGCTCGCCGTGGCGGCTCTTGCCGTCGCAGCCTGGACCCTTTGCGGCCTTCCCGGCAGCGGAGGTGAGGCATTCGATGGCTTGTACCGCGCCGATGCCTTCGGCGCTTTCGCCAAGATCCTCATCTACGGGGCGGCTGCCGTTTCGATCGTCATCGCTCCGCGATTCTTCGAAACCGGGCGCCTGATCCGCGCCGAATATCCCGTCCTCATCATCTTTGCCTGTGTCGGCATGGGCCTGATGGTGTCGGCGGGTGACATGCTGACGCTCTATGTCGGCCTCGAACTCAACAGCCTCGCGGCCTATGTTCTTGCGAGCTTCATGCGGCAGGACGGGCGGTCAGCGGAGGCGGGCCTCAAATATTTCGTGCTGGGCGCGCTTGCGAGCGGCATCCTGCTCTATGGCATCTCGCTCCTTTACGGCTTCACCGGATCGACGAGCTATGCGGGCATCGCCACGGCGATGGCGGATGGCCTGTCGAAGGGCGAGCTGTTCGGTCTGGTTTTCGTGTTGGCTGGCCTCGCTTTCAAGATCAGCGCCGTGCCGTTCCACATGTGGACGCCGGATGTCTATGAAGGCGCGCCGACGCCGGTCACGGCATTTTTCGCCAGCGCGCCCAAGGTTGCAGCCATGGGCCTGACCGTGCGCGTGGCGATGGAGGCGATGGGAAGTGCTCTTTCGAGCTGGCAGCAGATTATCATCTTCATCGCGCTCGCCTCGATCCTGCTTGGCGCGGTCGCAGCGATCGGCCAAACCAATATCAAGCGCCTGCTCGCCTATTCTTCGATCAACAATGTCGGCTTCGCGCTGATCGGCCTTGCCGCCGGGACCAGCGAGGGTGTCGCTGCGGTGATGAGCTATCTTGCCATCTATGTCGTGATGACCATTGGCAGCTTCCTTTGCGTCCTTCAGATGCGGGATGCCGACGGACAGCCGGTGGAAGATATCGCAAGCCTTGCTGGCCTGTCGCAAAGCCGCAAGGGTCTGGCCGCCGCATTTGCCATTTTCATGTTCAGCCTTGCGGGCATACCGCCGCTGATGGGGTTCTGGGCGAAGTTTCTGGTGTTTGACGCGGCGGTTGCGGCGGGTCTGACTGGCCTTGCCGCCTTCGGTATCGCGATGTCGGTGATCGGCGCCTTCTATTATTTGAAGATCATCAAGACGATCTATTTCGACGAACCAGCGAGTGCCTATGCGCCTTCGGCGAGCCGCATCGAAAGCGCGCTGATCGCGGTTTCGGCGGCCGTCATCGTTCTCGGATATCTGTTGAACCCGGTTCTGGAAAAGGCCAGCGCGGCGGCAGCGGCGGCGCTGCACTGATCCCGCGATGGTTGATATCCGCACCGTCGCGGAAACAGCTTCGACCAATGAGGACATGAAAGCGTTCGTGCTGGATGGCGCGGCGGAGGGAACATGGCTGCGCGCCGAGCGCCAGACCGGGGGCCGGGGACGCATGGGCCGGCGCTGGGAAGGCGAAGAAGGGAATTTCTACGCCTCGACCCTTGTGCGTCTGTCTCAGCGCGATCCGGCGGCGGCCACGCTCGCTTTCGTTGCGGCCATTGCTGTTCACGAGGTGCTGATTGACTTTACCGGCGAAGGCGCGCTGACGCTCAAATGGCCCAACGATATCATGGCGGGGCAGGCGAAGCTGTGCGGCATGCTGCTTGAACGGGTGGGCGATGCCGTGATCATCGGTATCGGCATCAATGTTGCGAATGCTCCGGAGATTCCGGGCCGCCAGACCGCATCCTTGCGCCGCCTTGGGATCGACAGCGCCGATCCCGCAGTGCTGCTGGACCTTATCGCCGGCTGTTTCGCGGCGTGGCTGCACCGTTGGCGCAGTTTCGGCATCGAGCCAGTTATAAAGGCCTGGCTTGCGCGCGCGCATGGGCGGGGAACGCCGCTGGCGGTCGAACTGCCCGACGGTGAAGTCGTGCGTGGCCAATTCGAGACGCTCGATCCGGGCGGTGCGCTCATCCTGCGCTTGGCGGACGGGTCGAGACGTGCCATTCATGCGGGCGACGTGTTTCTGCTCTGATCGGGCGGGTAATAGCGGAGAACAGAATGCTTCTGGCAATCGATGCCGGTAATACCAATGTCGTCTTCGCGCTGGTCGAATCGGGCGAAGGCGGGGCACCGGGCGCAATCCGCACGCGCTGGCGTATCGCCACCGATCCGCGCCGCACCGCCGACGAATATGCCGTTTGGCTCAACCAGCTTCTGTCGCTCGGAGGCTATGCGATGACTGACGTCGATTCCGTCATCATCGCAACCGTGGTTCCGCGTGCGCTCCATAATCTTGAGCTGCTCTCGACGAAATATTTTGGCGTCGATCCGGCAATCGCAGGGGAAGGTCCGGCGGGTTGGGGAATAGAGTTGGACGTTCTGGAGCCGCAATCGGTCGGAGCCGACCGCGCTGTGAACGCCATTGCCGCCCATGCCATGGCCGAGGGAGACCTGATCGTCATCGATTTTGGGACCGCGACGACATTCGACGTTGTCGATTATACGGGAGCCTACAAGGGCGGCATCATCGCTCCGGGCATTAACCTGTCGCTTGACGCGCTGGTCAATGCGGCGGCCAAATTGCCGCGCATCGCGATAGAGGCGCCCGAAACGCCCTCCGTGATCGGTCGCACGACGGAGGAGCAGATGCATATCGGCGTCTTCTGGGGTTATGTCGCGATGATCGAGGGGCTGGTCCATCGGTTGCGGACGCAGATCGGCCGGCCTGTCACGGTAATCGCGACGGGTGGGCTCGCCATACTGTTCGACAGGCATACGGATCTGTTCGATCGCATTTCGCCCGACCTCACGATAGAGGGGCTCGCGCTGATTCACGCGCAGAGTACCGGAAACCGATGACGACACCTAATGATGAACTGCTGTTCCTGGCCCTGGGTGGGTCGGGAGAGATCGGCATGAACGCGAATCTCTACGGATGCCGTGGCAAATGGGTGATGATCGATCTCGGCGTGACCTTTGCCGATCCCAGTTACCCTGGCATCGATCTGGTGATGCCCGACCTGTCCTTCATCGAGGAGCGACGGGACGATCTGCTTGGGGTCGTGCTAACTCACGGGCATGAAGATCATATTGGCGCGGTGCCCTATCTGGCCGCTGACCTTGGCGTTCCGCTTTATGCGACACCCTTCACGGCAGGGCTTA
>JBFXHW010000035.1:0-14920 GCA_050176605.1 Sphingobium sp.
TCCCGAGCGGCAATTTCGCCGTGGCGGATCGCCACCCTTGAAACCGCCTGATAACCGAAAAAGCGGTTCACGCGCTCCATGATTTCCGGGACAACATGCTGTATTATCGGCGCGTGTCCGCTCGCCACCGTGAGCGATAGCGTCCCCTCCGCCTTTTTTCCCGCGGGGAAGCGTATCGATTCGGGTGCGCTGATCGCCGCATAGCGTTCTCCGACGATCTCGGCCCAGCGGGTGACGATACTCGACTGGACGAAGCCGAAGCGGCGAAAGGCGGCCGCTCCGATTCGCGGCATCAGATCGGCGATGACCCGCGGCCCGCCGATTCGGGCCGGCGGATTGTCACTTGCCTTGCGGCGTTTTTTCTCGGCATCGGGCTTCTTTGGTTCCGTCATCGGCGCCTTCATGCCATATCCCCGGCATGCCAGTCGAGACTGTCACGCGTCCGGATCGGAAGGACAGCATCTCCACCGCGCTGCTTGCCCACTATGACCGGCATGCGCGAGTGCTGCCGTGGCGCGTTCCTCCGGGCAGCGGAGAACGGGCGGACCCTTATCGCGTCTGGCTTTCCGAGATCATGTTGCAGCAGACGACCGTGACAGCGGTCATTCCCTATTACCGGAAATTCACGGCACGCTGGCCGACCGTTGAAGCGCTCGCGAGCGCCGACGATGTGGAACTGATGGCCGCATGGGCCGGGCTGGGCTATTACGCGCGGGCGCGCAATCTCCTCGCCTGCGCGCGGATCGTAGCCCGTGATCTGGGCGGTCTTTTTCCCGATACGGAAGATGGATTGCGCGCGCTGCCCGGGATTGGAGCCTATACGGCAGCAGCAATTGCCGCGATCGCGTTCGGGCACCGCGCCGTGGTGGTGGACGCCAATGTCGAACGGGTGGTGAGCCGGACGTCCGCAATCCGCGATCCTCTTCCCGTTGCTCGCCCGGCAATAAGGGAGGCAGCCGAGGCGATAACGCCAGCGGAGCGGTCCGGCGACTTTGCGCAGGCGATGATGGATCTGGGCGCAACGATCTGCACCGTCCGCGCGCCGCAATGCCTGCTGTGCCCGCTGAGCGGCGACTGCGCCGCCCATGGGGAGGGGCGGCCGGAGGATTTTCCGGTCAAGGAAGCGAAGAAGGAAAAGCCCCACCGCCATGGTACGCTTTGGTGGCTGGAACGGTCGGATGGCCATGTGTGGATCGAACGGCGCGATGAGAAGGGGATGCTGGGCGGAATGGCCGGACTGCCATGCACCGCATGGGATGCGCGCGGCGGTGCAAAAGGGGGCGCTCCGCCGGTCGAGGGCGCCTGGCGAGCCATCAATGTCCCGTTGCTGCATGAGTTCACCCATTTCCGCCTGACGCTGACGGTTGAACGGTTGCAGGTCGCGGCTGATGTCGAACCGCAGGGCCGCGGCGGCTGGTGGCCGGTTGTGGACATCCGCGAGGCCGGGCTGCCTACGGTCTTTGCAAAGGCCGCAAAAATTGTCATGGGAGACCGGGTCGATGAATGAACCTGTTCCCCTTTCACCCGGTTTCTGTGTCAGTGCGCTCGACCGGTGCGATGCCGCCCGGAGCGATCCCGCAGTGCTCGACCGGTGGTTTGCCGGTCCCGATGCCCTGCGCATTCGTCTCGATGGGCTCGATCCCGTGCTTGAAGGACACGCGCTCGCCCGGGAACCTGTCCCGGCGGGGGCGAGGACGACGGCTCATATCCTGCTCGGCAAGAATGGTGACGGACGGCCCTTGTTCGTCGAGCTTCAGTCAGGCCTTCCGCACGGTGGGCAGTTCGCGCCGCGGGTGTGGCAGGCTTCTGATATCCTCGATCCGGCGGAACTCGGGCTCTATGCCGCCGCACGCAGCCTGCTCGACTGGCATGCCCGCCACAATTTCTGCGCGCAATGCGGTGCGCCGACTGAACCGGCAAAGGGAGGATGGTCGCGGATGTGCGGAGGATGCGGCGCCGAACATTTCCCGCGCGTGGATCCCGTCGTCATCATGTTGGCGGAATATGAAGGTCGCGTGCTGCTCGGGCGGCAGGGGCGCTTCCCGCCACGCCGCTATTCCGCATTGGCCGGGTTCATCGAACCGGGCGAGACGATGGAGGCCGCCGTGGCGCGGGAACTTCATGAGGAGGCCGGCGTGCGCGCCTTCGACATCCGTTATGTCATGAGCCAGCCTTGGCCGTTTCCGTCTTCGCTGATGATCGCCTGCACTGCAAAAGCAGAGAGCGACGTGCTGCAAATCGATGAACGGGAGCTGGAGGATGCAATGTGGGTCGATGCCGGCGGTATCGCCGCCGCCCTGCGTGGGGACCCCGACGCTCCTTTCGTGGCACCCCCGCCGATGGCGGTCGCACACCACCTGTTGCGCCATTGGCTCGACGCAGCCGGATAAACGCCTCTCCGTTGCGCACGGGCGCGACGGGGTCTATGGCGCGTCGTTCAGTTCTTCAAATGACAAGGTCGCTTTTTCATGCTTTCGCTTTCACAGGCTCAGGATCGCGCCGAGGATCTGGTCGCACAGGCCCGAAAGGCTGGGGCGGATGCCGCCGATGCGATCTATGTCTGCAATGCGACGACAGGGGTTGCCGTCCGTCTCGGCCAGATGGAGGATGTCGAGCAATCGGAGGGAGAGGACATCGGCCTGCGCATCTTCGTTGGCCGCAGGTCGGCGACTGTGTCGGCGTCCGACCTTGCGCCGGATTCGCTGGCGGCACTGGTTGGGCGGTGCCTCGCCATGGCGAAGGAAGCCCCGGAAGACCCCTATGCGACGCTTGCTCCCGAAGACCGGCTGATGCGCGGCAAGCCGCCTGCGCTCGATCTGGTCGATAATGACGAGCCTGCGCCGGAGGAACTGAAGGAGCGGGCAATGACGGTGGAAGATGCCGCCCGCTCGATCCCCGGCATCAAGAACAGCGAGGGCGGCGGCGCCAGCATGGGCCGCGCGCAAGTCGCGCTCGCAACCAGCCATGGCTTTGCCTGCAGTTATGCCGCGACCAGCCACGGCACTTGGGCGAGCGTACTGGCGGGCGAGGGGAGCGCAATGCAGCGCGACCATGCCAGCCACAGCACGCGTCATCTGTCCGATCTGGAAGATGCCGAGCATATCGGTCGCCGCGCTGGGCACCGGGCGGTTGCGCGGTTGGGCGCGGCAAAGGTGGCCGGAGGCGTGCTGCCTATCCTGTTCGATCCGCGCGCGGGCGGCAGCCTGATCGGCCATCTGATCGGAGCAATCGCGGGGTCGGCGATCACTCGACGGTCCAGCTTCCTGCTCGACGATCTGGGCGCGCAACTGTTCGACAGTGGCGTGACCATAGTTGACGACCCGCTACGCAAGCGTGGTTTGCGATCCCGCCCGTTCGACGGCGAAGGCTTGCCGACGAAGCGGACCACCCTGATTGACAAGGGAGTTCTGCCGGGCTGGCTGCTCGACAGCGCATCGGCACGGCAACTGGACCTCGCCCCGACTGGCCATGCCAGTCGGGGGGTTAGCGGCGCACCAGGCGTTTCCGCCACCAATGTCCATATGGAACCCGGCGTCGCGGGGCCGACCGAGCTGATGCAAGGCATCGAGCGCGGCATCTATGTGACCGAGCTGATCGGTATGGGCGTCAATCCGGTGACCGGGGATTACAGCCGGGGCGCATCGGGCTTTCTGATCGAGAATGGCGCCGTCTCCCAGGCGGTGACCGAGATCACGATCGCCGGGAATTTGAAGGATATGTTCGCGGCGATAACGCCAGCAAACGATCTTGCCTTCCGATATGCGATCAATGTTCCGACCCTACGGATAGACGGGATGACGGTCGCCGGTGGTTGATCGGTCCCTCCGTCCGCTCATCGGCGCGGTTTCGGAGGCGGCGGACCATGCGCTTGAGCTATGGGGTGGCGGTACGCCCAGGGTGATGCGATGGGAAAAGGAACCGGGTCACCCGGTTTGTGACGCGGATATCGAAGTGGACGGTATGTTGCGCGACGCCCTGACGCGGATCGTTCCGGACGCGGCCTGGCTGTCCGAGGAAACAGCCGACAATGACATCAGGCTGACGTCGGACCGCCTGTGGATCGTCGATCCGATCGACGGCACGCGCGATTATCTGGGCGGAAGGCCGGGATGGGCCGTATCGGTTGCACTGATCGAACGAGGCGTTCCTGTTGTCGGCATATTGGTGGCGCCGGCCCGCAACGAGATGTGGATCGCGCAGGCGGGGAAGGGCGCATGGCGCAACGGCGTGCCGATCGTCGCCAGTTCGCGACAGGTGATGGAAGGCGCGCGCGTGCCGGCCGACGTACTGCCACGTTCCGATGCCGATCTGGTTGCCGTCGCAAAGCCGAACAGCATTGCCCTGCGCATGGCCATGGTCGCTGCCGACGAAGCTGACCTTCTGGCGACTCTGCGCTGGGGCAATGAATGGGATATCGCGGCCGCCGCGCTGATCGCGCGAGAGGCGGGGGCATGCGTTACCGATGCGCTGGGACAGCCGCTGACCTTCAATCAGCCCGATCCGTTCGCGCTCGGCATATTGTGCTGCGCGCCGGCAATTCATGAAGAAGCAGTCGGTCGCCTCGCCGAACGCGCGCGCAAGGCACGCGACGAGAAGATCGGCGGAAAGCGTTAGAAGCGAGGCGTGATCAAGCGCAGTCCGGATCGCTTTCCTTTTCGTAAAAGGTCTCGACCGCTGCCCACGCCTCATCGGCGGTTTCCACCCAGGTAATCAGCCTCAGGTCCGTCGGCGCGATCACCCCTTCCTCGACCAGTGCCTCGAAATCGATGACCCTGTTCCAGAAATCGCGGCCGAACAGCAGAATCGGGATCGGGTCGATCTTACCGGTCTGCACAAGCGTCAGCAGTTCGAAAAACTCGTCGAACGTCCCGAAGCCGCCGGGAAAGACGGCCAACGCCCGCGCGCGCATCAGGAAGTGCATCTTGCGTAGCGCGAAATAGTGAAACTGAAAGGAAAGGTCAGGCGTCACATATTCATTGGGGGCCTGCTCGTGCGGCAACACGATGTTGAGGCCGATGGTCTGCGCGCCGACATCATGAGCGCCGCGATTGGCCGCTTCCATGATCGACGGGCCGCCGCCCGAACACACGACGAAATGATGGCACCCTTCGCGATTCGTCGGATAAGCGGCTGCAATGCTGGCGAGCTTGCGGGCCTCGTCATAATATCTGGCCTTGGCCGCCAGATTGCGGGCGATGCGCGCGTCGCGGGCCGTCCGTGCCGCGTCGATCAGCGCCTGCGCCTTGTCCGGTGAGGGGATGCGCGCCGAGCCATAAAAGACGAAGGTAGAGGCGATCTGCGCTTCCTCCAGCAGCAGATGGGGCTTCAGCAGTTCGAGCTGGAAACGGACGGGACGCAGATCCTCCCGCAAGAGGAATTCGGTGTCCTGAAAGGCAAGGCGATAGGCCGCGCTCTGCGTTTGTGGTGTGTCGACCGTTATGGTGGCGTCGTGCGCTTCCTGCCGCGCGGGGCGGAAGACACGCTCTCCCAGATGTTTCTTGCTCATGTCGTGCGCCCCTAGCGGCTTTTGGCGGCAACCGGAAGGGGCGGGCGGGCGCTAACGGCAATAGGTGCCCTTGCCCCCCATGTCGAAGTGAAGATGATCATGATGGGCTGCATTATAGTCCGGGCTCAGCACCGTCCGGAACCGCCTGCACGCGCTGTCGCGAACGCGGCGGAGAAAAGCGCGGCTCTGTGCGTCCCCGTTCCATCCGTTCTGCACGGAAATGCGTCGGCCGTCTGCCAGCAAGAAAGCCGCGATGTCGATAGCATTGGCGCGCGCATGTTCGGAAAGGCGGCCGCTGCCCGCGATGTTGCGGCAGCTATAGGTGCCGAAGCTGTCGATCCGCACCAGTTCGCTCCCCAGATACAGGCGCGCCGCAGGCGCGACGGCATAGCGAACCCAGGCGGAGAAATTTTCCGCAACAGGGCAGGTCATCGGTCCCAATCCGGCAACCGGCACGAGTATCTGGTCGATCCGCACCGAGCCATAGGCCGTGCAGCCGCCGCCATAGCTGCGATCGGGCAGCGGCGTATAGCGCGCGCCAAGGGCGGAGAGCTTGCCCGCACATATCCGAAAGGCCTCGCTGTTGACACCGTTCGGCGGCGGTGTTCGCGGCGCGGTGCTGCGCGGGCGCTTCCCCTCGGGTATTGAACAGGCTGAAAGAGCGGCGCAAAGCAGCAGCTTAATCGCTGCGCCGAGGCTCCCGCGTCCATTCCATCCCCGCACCATGGACAAGGCAATACACGAAAAGGTACGGAAAACAGCCCCGAATTCTGGTTAACATCGCACGCCGGTTTCGGTTCGCCGCCTTTTCATTTGACATTAACGTGCCCGGCTGTAGAGCCGCCGACGGGCCACGCGGTCCCAACGCCGCGCGTGCTCTCTGCAAGGAGACGCAACACATGACTGAAGTGACGAAGCCGGGCGTAAAGCCCGCGCGCCCCTATTTTTCTTCCGGCCCCTGCGCAAAGCCGCCGGGCTGGGAGGCTGCCAAAATCGCTACCGAATCGCTGGGCCGTTCGCATCGCGCGAAGATCGGCAAGGCACGCCTTGGCCTCGCCATCGACCTGATGCGCGAAGTGCTGCAAGTGCCCGAAACACATCGCATCGGCATCGTTCCCGGTTCGGACACCGGCGCTTTTGAAATGGCGATGTGGACGATGCTGGGTGCGAGGCCGGTCACGACGCTTGCCTGGGAGAGCTTCGGTGAAGGTTGGGTCACCGATGCCGCCAAGCAGCTGAAGATCGATCCGACGATCCTGCGCGCCGACTATGGCCAGTTGCCCGATCTCGGTGCAGTCGACTGGTCGAACGACGTTCTCTTCACCTGGAACGGTACGACTTCGGGTGTGCGCGTGCCGAACGGCGACTGGATCGCCGACACTCGCGAGGGCCTCAGCTTCTGCGATGCGACCTCCGCGGTGTTCGCCTATGACATGCCCTGGGACAAGCTCGATGTGACGACCTTCTCCTGGCAAAAGGTACTGGGCGGCGAGGGCGGCCATGGTGTGATCATCCTTGGTCCACGCGCGGTCGAGCGGCTGGAAAATTACACGCCTGCATGGCCGCTGCCCAAGGTTTTCCGGCTCGTGTCGAAGGGTAAGCTCGCCGAAGGCGTGTTCAGGGGCGAGACCATCAATACACCCTCCATGCTTGCGGTCGAGGATGTGATCTTCGCGCTGGAATGGGCGAAGTCGGTTGGCGGACTCAAGGGCCTCATGGCGCGCAGCAACGCCAATGCGGCCGCTCTCGGCAAGATTGTCGAGGAACGCGACTGGCTAGGCCATCTCGCGGACGATCCGGCTTCGCGTTCGACCACCAGCGTTTGCCTCACCGTCGAGGGCGCCGACGAAGCCATGATCAAGGCGATGGCAGGCGCACTCGAGAAGGAAGACGCGGCTTACGACATCGCCGGTTATCGCGATGCTCCCCCAGGCCTCAGGATCTGGTGCGGTGCTACCGTGGACACGGCAGATATCGAAACGCTCGGCCCATGGCTTGACTGGGCCTATGCCCAGGCAAAGGCAGCCGTTCCCGCATAATTCTCCCGCGCTCCTGCGTAGACAGGAGCCCAGCATTCGGGGCGCGGCGCTTGCCCACCCTGGGTTCCTGCCGTCGCAGGAACGCAAGGATAAAGGATCATTTTCATGCCCAAGGTACTTATTTCCGACAAGATGGACCCACAGGCGGCGCAGATATTCCGCGACCGCGGCATAGAGGTCGACGAGATCACCGGCAAGACGCCAGAGGAGCTCAAGGCAATCATCGGTGATTATGATGGCCTCGCGATCCGCAGCTCGACGAAGGTGACACCGGAGATACTCGACGCAGCCACCAACCTCAAAGTCATCGGCCGCGCGGGCATCGGCGTCGACAATGTCGATATTCCTGCCGCATCGGCCAAGGGCGTCGTGGTGATGAACACGCCGTTCGGCAACTCGATCACTACCGCCGAACATGCCATTGCCCTGATGTTCGCGCTCGCACGCCAGCTTCCGGAAGCGAACGCGCAGACGCAAGCGGGTCTGTGGCCGAAAAATGGCTTCATGGGCGTCGAGGTGACCGGCAAGACGCTCGGCCTTATCGGTGCCGGTAATATCGGCAGCATCGTCGCCAGCCGCGCGCTCGGCCTGAAGATGAAGGTGGTGGCGTTCGATCCGTTCCTGACGCCGGAGCGAGCGATCGAAATGGGCGTGGAAAAGGCCGATCTCGATACGCTGTTGGCGCGCGCCGACTTCATCACGCTGCACACGCCACTGACCGACCAGACCCGCAACATCCTGAGCAGGGAAAATCTCGCCAAAACCAAGAAGGGCGTGCGGATCATCAACTGCGCGCGCGGTGGCCTGATTGACGAAGCGGCGCTCAAGGAGGGGCTCGACAGCGGCCATATCGGTGGCGCGGCTCTCGATGTGTTCGCGACCGAGCCAGCCAAGGAAAGCCCTCTGTTCGGAACCCCAAACTTCATCTGCACGCCGCATCTCGGCGCGTCGACCAACGAGGCGCAGGTCAATGTCGCATTGCAGGTCGCAGAACAGCTTTCGGATTATCTGCTGACCGGCGGTGTTACCAACGCCCTCAACATGCCGTCGCTTTCCGCCGAGGAAGCGCCGAAGCTCAAGCCCTATATGGCGCTGGCGGAAAAGCTGGGTTCATTGGTGGGTCAGCTTGCCGCCGACGATCTTGACAATATCGCGATCGAGGTGGAAGGAGCGGCCGCCGAACTCAATATCAAGCCGATCACCGGCGCGGTGCTGGCCGGGTTCATGCGTCGTTATTCCGATACGGTGAACATGGTCAACGCGCCCTATCTGGCGAAAGAGCGCGGGCTCGATGTGCGAGAGGTGCGGCATGATCGCGAGGGCGACTATCACACACTTGTGCGCGTCACCGTGGACACCAGCCTTGGTGCGCGGTCCGTTGCGGGAACGCTGTTTGGCAACGCCAGCCCGCGTCTGGTCGAAATGTTCGGCATCGGGGTCGAGGCCGAGCTTCAAGGCGACATGCTCTACATCGTCAACGAGGATGCGCCGGGCTTCATCGGCAGCGTCGGCACCACGCTGGGCGAGGCCGGGATCAACATCGGCACCTTCACTCTCGGCCGCCGCGAGGCTGGCGGAGAAGCGGTGCTGTTGCTCTCGGTCGACAGCGCGCTTTCGCAGTCTGTGCTTGACGCTGTATGCAAGCTGCCGGGCGTGAAACGCGTCAAGGCCCTGAAGTTCTGAAGGGTTTCCGGGGCGGTGTTCTGCCGCCCCGACGCTACATCGCCTCCGGGTCGGCGGTGAAGCTCGCCAGCCGCCAGCCCGACGCGTCCTTCTCGAACACATAGACGTAGGCGCCGCACGAAACGGACATGGATGTGCCGTCCTTCACCGGCGTCGTTGACCCGAAACAGGGCCGTAGCGGTTCGGGGAATATCCCGATCCAGATGCTGTCGAAACGGTCGCGGTCGAGCGGTGTTCCGGCAAAGAGGAATGGGAAGCGGGTCAGGGCGGCGACACTGTCCCGGTCTCCACCAGCCGCTGCCTTTGAGAATTTCTCCCAGAAGGGCCGGAAATCCACCGGACCGTCATCGCCCGATCCCGCTCCCAGCGGAACTCTCACGATCTTGCCTGCCTTGGCGGCCCCGGAAAGGGAGCCCGGACCGGGACCGAGCTCCAGCTTCACGATCCGGGTCTCATTGTCGTACCACGGGTCCTCGAACCATGTCACCCGAGCGAGGGTTCCATCATGCAGCGGCAGCGGACTGTTTCCACCGTTGGTGAAGGAGGCGTTGGAACCATAACCATCCACCCGCAGCCAGAACCACTGGTTTCCGACGAAGAACTGCTCGCTCGTCGTTGATGTATATCGGCGTGTCGACGTGATCCCGACGCCTTTCGAATCGCCGGTCCAGCGTTTTGTCGTTTCCCGCTTGTGCATCGAAATCGGCCCCTCGACGGTCTTCGTCCTGCCCTCTCGCATCACCGACTGGACATGATGCAGATCGAGGATCGGCCCGATGATCGCCGCGAACAGCAGGAACAGCGTGAGAGCGACGCCCGCGCCTTTCCACAGCCATCGTGCACCGCGCGCGAACGCGATGACTGTGAACAGCAATGCGGTGGCAGGGAAAACCGCCTGCCACCAGGCGTCGAATGTCTGAGTGGACGCATCGAATACAAGCTGCATTCCGGCCGTTCCCCAAAAGGCGAGCGGGATAAAGGTCACAGCTTTTTGTCGCTGGCAAGCGGATTCATTCGGTGATGGACTGACGGGCCAATTCCAGTAAAGGGAGGCGCATGACCAAGGCCCGTTCCATCAATACCGGTCTGCTTCCAGAGGGGCTTGCCGACCGGCTTCCACCCCATGCCGAAGCTTCGGCGCGCCTGGTGCGTGCTGTGCTGGATAGCGTGGCGTCTCACGGCTATCAGCGGGTGATGCCGCCGCTCGCCGAGTTCGAGGAAGTGCTGCTCGGGCGTCTGCAATCGGCCGGAGCCGAGGATCTGCTGCGGGCCATCGACCCTTTGTCGGGACGCACGCTGGCGCTGCGGCCGGATATCACCGCGCAGGTGGGTCGGATCGCGGCGACCCGGATGGCGGGGGCCGCGCGACCATTACGGCTTTCCTATGCGGGACAGGTCCTCCGTTTGCGTGCCGACCAGCTCCGGCCCGAGCGTGAGCAGATGCAGGCGGGAGTGGAGCTTATCGGTTCGGATGGCGACGCGGCGGCGGCCGAGGTCGTGACGATCGCGATTGAGGCGCTACAGGCCGCTGGTGTCGATGGCATAACCGTTGACTTCACATTACCCGATCTGGTCGATTGCCTTGCCGCAGGGGCGCTGCCGCTATCGCCCGACCTGATCGAGCCGGTGAGGGCGCGGCTTGACGCGAAGGACGCGGGCGGGCTGGTTTCGCTCGGTGCGTCGGCGGCGGCCTATCTGCCTTTGATCGAGGCGACCGGGCCGTTCCACGCGGCGATGGAGCGGCTCGAGCTATTCGACGCGGCGACTGGTGGCGCGCTGGCCAGCAGGATCGCCGGTTTGCGAGCCATCGCACGGCCGATCGGCTGGGATGTCACGTTGACGCTCGATCCGACGGAACGGCACAGCTTTGAATATCAGAGTTGGTTCGGTTTCTCGATCTTCGCATCGGGGTTCGTCGGGGAGGTCGGGCGCGGCGGATGTTACGCCATCGATCATCCGGACGGGCGCGCGGAACGGGCGACAGGCTTCTCCCTTTATCCCGATCCGCTGATCGATGCAGGGTCCGGCGTCGAGGCACCGCGCCGTATCTTTCTGCCGCTGGGGCATGACCCGGAGCAGGCGAAGACCTTGCGCGCCCAGGGCTGGCAGACGGTGGCCGCGCTTTCCGACGCGGACGACGGGGCTGCGCTGGGCTGTACTCACAGGCTCGACGGACAAATCGCCCAGCCGATCTGAGCTAATCGTGCCCCTTTAGCTCATCTCCGCGCAGATGGGCGACATGGATCACATTGGTCGAACCCGGTGTGCCGAATGGGACACCGGCCAGCACGATGATCTTGTCGGCGGCATCCGCCAGTTGATGGCGCAGGGCCATACGCCTTGCCTTGGCGATCATTTCCTCGAAGCTGCCGATATCCTTGGTGCGTATCGCATGGACGCCCCAGAGCAGGCCCATTCGTCGGGCTGTCTGAGTCTTGGGTGTCAGCGCGAGGATCGGCGTCGACGGCCGTTCGCGCGAGACCCGGCGCACTGTGCTGCCGCTTGACGTGAAGCACACAATAGCCTTGGCTGAAACGGTCGTGGTTATGCTGTTGCTGGCCTCGGCAAGCGCATCGGCTGTCGTGGCATCGGGCTTCGTCTCGGTGAAGTGCAGCCGTGCCAGATAGTCCGGGTCGGCCTCCACGCTGCTGGCGATCGCATCCATCATCGCCACTGCCTCGCGCGGGAAATCGCCCGCTGCGGTCTCCGCCGACAGCATGATCGCGTCCGCTCCGTCGTAGACGGCGGTGGCGACATCCGAGACCTCTGCGCGGGTCGGGGTGGGAGCCTTGATCATAGATTCGAGCATCTGCGTCGCAACAACGACGGGACGGCCCAGTCGCCGTGCCGCAGCGACGATCCGCTTCTGCAGCGGAGGCACCGCCTGCGGCGGCAGTTCGACGCCCAGGTCTCCGCGCGCGACCATCACACCGTCGGCCATCTCGAGCAGTTCGTCGAGCCTTTGCAGCGCCGCCGGCTTCTCGATCTTCGCCATCAGCGCGCCATAGCCGCCCATCAGACGGCGGGCTTCGGCCAGATCCTCTGGCCGCTGGACGAAGGAGAGGGCGATCCAGTCCGCGCCCTGCTGCATGGCGAAGGACAGATCGCGCCGGTCCTTCTCGGTAAGCGCTGCCATCGGGAGAAGGACATCGGGCACGTTGACACCCTTGCGATTGGAAAGTGGACCGCCGATCTCGACGCGGGTCTCGATGCGGTCGGGCGTCACCGATTTCACGCGCAGCACGAGCTTTCCGTCGTCGAGAAGCAGCCGCGTGTCGGGCTGGATCGCCTCGAAAATCTCGCTGTGGGGCAGGTTTACGCGTTTCGCCGTGCCGGGCTCTTCGCTGCGATCCAGCACGAAAGTCGCGCCTGTCTTCAGCGTGACCAGATTGTCGACGAACGATCCGACGCGCAGCTTTGGTCCCTGCAGGTCCGCGAGGATCGTGGTCGGTCGATTGAATTCCTTTTCCAGCGCGCGAATATGCGCGACATTGGCGGCGTGGTCCTCATGCGTGCCGTGGCTCATGTTGAGCCGGAAGGCGTCGGCCCCCGCGATGAACAGGTCGCGGATCGCTTCCGGATCGCTGGTGACCGGGCCGAGCGTGGCGAGAATACGGACCTTGCGGGCCCTGGGTGGCAGAGGTTTCAATGCGGCTCCTTATCGACGGGGGTGACTATTCCCCGCTCTCTCCGTTAATGATGTGGGGCGCTATCCCCTCTGCACGACGGGAACAAGACAAGAGGAACATTACCATGCCCGAATCGATAATCAACGACGCAGCGGCCGCCGCCGCATTTCGCCGTCTGGTCGCTCATCTCCAGCATCGCACTGATGCCCAGAATGTCGATCTGATGGGTCTCGCCGGTTTCTGCCGCAACTGCCTGGCCGACTGGCTGGCCGAGGCGGATGGCAAGATGTCGAAGGACGAGGCGCGCGAGGCGATCTACGGCATGCCCTATGCCGAATGGAAAAAGGCGCATCAAGCGGAAGCGACCGCCGAACAGCTCAAGCGCATGGAAGAAAGCGTTGCCCGTAACAAGGCATGATGACGTGCATCATTTCCGTTATTTACAGATCAGGATGTTGACGCTAGGGGCAGCGGCGATGTCCATTTCGCCGATCAAGACGATTATCATTAAACCGACCCGCGCCGGCGGGGCGGTCCATGGTGCTCGGCTGATCTAGACGAGCGGCAAGGACACAGCCCCGCGAGAGAGCGCGGGGCCGAAGTTTCCACCAGAAACCGATCCCCGCGACTCCGACTTTTCGAAGGAGACGCATGATCATGACTTCCCGATTTCCCGTAAACCAGCCGCTGAATGTAGGCATCGTCGGCGCGACAGGCCTTGTCGGTCGCATGATGCGGCAGTTGCTCGACGAACGCGACTTTCCGGTCGCCTCCCTGCGCCTGTTCGCATCGGAGCGTTCGGCGGGAGCACATATCGATTGGCGCGGAAATCCGATAACAGTGGAGGACGCTGCGACGGCCGACTATTCCGGTCTCGATATTGTCTTCTTCTCGGCAGGCGGTTCGACCTCGAAGGCGCTTGCGCCCAGGGTCGTGGCGGCGGGCGCGGTGGTGATCGATAACAGTTCCGCCTGGCGCTCCGACCCCGACGTGCCGCTGGTAGTGTCGGAGGTCAATCCGCATGTGCTTGCGGATCTACCAAAAGGCATCATCGCCAATCCCAATTGCACGACCATGGCGGCCATGCCCGTGCTGAAGCCCCTGCATGCGCGGGCCGGGCTGAGGCGGCTTGTCGTTTCCACCTATCAGGCGGTGTCGGGCGGCGGCATGGAAGGGATCGACGTCCTCGCCCGCCAGATTGCGGCCGTGGGCGACAGGGGGCGGGAACTGGCCTTCGACGGGAGCGCCGATTTCATCCCTCAGCCGGAGAAATGGGCGGTGCCGATCACCAACAATGTCGTGCCGCTGAACTATGTACTGGGCGAGGACGGCTATACCGAGGAGGAGCTCAAGCTGCGCGACGAGAGCCGCCGCATCCTTGAAATTCCCGGCCTGCCTGTTTCCGGTACATGCGTGCGGGTTCCCGTCTTCACGGGCCATGCCTTGTCGATCAATGCCGAGTTCGAGCGGGCGATCGGTGTGGATGAGGCGCTGGCGCTGCTCGACGCGGCACCCGGCGTCGTTGTGAGCGACGTGCCCAACCCGGTTGAGGCGACCGGCAGGGATCCGGTTTTCGTGGGGCGTGTTCGCCCCGACCCGACCGTTCAGAACGGTCTAGCGCTGTTTGTCGTCGGCGACAATCTGCGCAAGGGCGCCGCGCTGAACGCTGTCCAGATCGCCGAGGTACTCTGCGGGCGGGTGTGATTTGACGGGGGAGGCGCTCGCATCCTTGCGCCTCCCCCTCAGCCCCGATATGGCCCGGCCATCCGATTCATCCCTGTGGAGACAAGATAAATGAGCGAGGGCAATATCGCCGCCGACCAGTTGCGCCTTTTCATCGAGCGCATCGAACGCCTTGAGGAAGAGAAGAAAGGCATCGCCGACGACATCAAGGACGTCTATGCCGAGGCCAAGGCGACCGGCTATGACGTGAAGACGATGCGCGCTATCGTGCGGCTGCGGAAGCTGGAGAATCATGTGCGGCAGGAAGCCGAGGCGCTGCTCGAAACATACAAGGCCGCGCTCGGCCTCGCATAGAGGAGAGAGATCATGGCTCAATCACC
>JBFXHW010000036.1:0-14768 GCA_050176605.1 Sphingobium sp.
TATTTTGCGACGAACCGACATGGCCTTTTTGATTTTCGTCTGATGGTCAGTCGGGATATCCCAGCTCGGCGCGCATATCGATCGCGTCGATGATCTTGCCGCCCGCCATCATCACCGCGAGGGCGCAGCACGCGGCAAGCATCTTTCCCGGAAAGCCCGGATATTGCGCCATATAGATGATCGCCCGGTCCGCCGCGCCGAGCGCCAGTGCATAGGTGACCGCAAAGCCCTCGAACTTCGTCCTGATCCTGAACGGACGGGACAGACGGCGGGCAAGCGTGGTTAGCATTTCGTTAAACTAGCCGCCGGGTGTGGGAGGCACAAACCGGTTAACCATGAACCTGCGGGCAAAATGAGACATTTGCGACGGGCCGTTGACAGGCACGAAATCTGCGCGGAAAATAGAACATAAAGTGAACATATGCGTCCCGATTCGTCTCTTGACCGCCCGGCGGCCGGCTTTCCGGCGCCGGATGCTCCCTTGCCTCCCGCCGATGCGCGGCGGGTAGCGCTGTGTCCTGTTGCCGATGCATGGCTCGATGGCGGCTTGAGGGCGGACGGGCTGCATGAGGCCTATGCCGCGGGCACGGAGGACAGCGTGGCGGCCACCGCCTTTGTGCTGCTGTTGGCGTGGCGGAAACGGACGGCGGACGGGCGGCCCATCCTCTGGGTGCGGCAGGCACGGGGGCAGGCGGGGCCTGCTGTGCCCTATGGTCCCGGTCTCGCCGGTCTGGGTGTCGATCCGGGCGCGGTCGCGCTGCTGCTGCTGCCCGATGCGAAGGCCGTGCTGCGCGCCGCGCTCGATGGGGTCAGGGCGGGTGCGGCATCGGCGGTGCTGATCGAACTGACGGGCAGACAGCCGCTTCTCGACCTTACCGCGAGCCGCCGTCTGGCACTGGCGGCGGCGGAAACGGGAACGATGGCGCTGGTCGCGCGGGCTGGTGCGGAACCCGTGCCCAGCGCCGCGCACACCCGCTGGCGCGTGGAATCGGCGCCATCGCGCGCGCTGGAGGCCGATGCGCCGGGCCATCCCGCCTTCGCACTCACCATGCTGCGCCAGCGCGGCGGGCGCGACGGGCTGCAACTCATGCTGGAGTGGGACAATGAAAAAGGCTCCTTCCGGGACCGGGACGTTGTGGTGGACGATGGGGCGGCCGGCGCCATCGCCGCGCCGCTACTGCGCTCTCAGCCTGCCATGGCTGGCGGCGGAACGGCAGGTAGCGGCGCGTCTCGCGCCGCCTGACGCGCCGTTCGTTCTCATCGAAAAACATCGCGGCGCGCTGCGTATCGCGGCATTGTCTCCGCGTGCGGCGCCGCTCGGGCTGGAACCGGGCATGCCGCTCGCCGATGCGCGCGGGCTGGTGCCGGACCTGTTGGCGATCCCGCATGACGGCGAAGCGGATATTGCGATGCTTGGCCGGCTGGCGCGGTTGTGCCTTGCCTGGACTCCCAGTGCCGCGCCTGATCCGCCCGACGGACTGATGCTCGACATAACGGGCTGCGCGCATCTGCATGGCGGGGAGGTGGCGATGCGGCGGACGCTGGTCGCGCGGCTGGCGGAAGAGGGGTTCAGCGCGCGGGGAACCATCGCCGATACGCCCGATGCCGCCCGCGCGCTTGCCCGTTTCGGGGGTGGAGACGTGCTTGGCTTGCCGCTCGGCGCGCTGGCGGTGGACGAGGAGGTACGGGTCGCCCTGCGCCGTGCGGGATTCCGCACCATAGGCGAACTGGCGGAGGTCCCGCCTGCCCCGCTCGCCGCCCGCTTCGGGGAGGACTTGCCGGTTCTGCTGGACCGCCTGCTGGCGCGCGAAGACCCGCATATCGTGCCGCACCGGCCGGAGGCGCCTCTTCGCGCCGGGCGCCGCTTTGCCGAACCGGTCGGCCGCGATGCCGATGTGCTGGCGGCTATCGAGGGGCTGGCCCGAGAACTGGCGGTGCGGCTTGCGGAGCGGGGAGAGGGAGGCCGGGTGTTCGCCATGCGCCTTTACCGCAGCGACGGCCATGTCGCGCGTCTCGCGGTGGAAACCGGCGCGCCGACGCGCGATCCCGCATTGTTGCTCCGCCTGATCCGCGAACGCATTGACAGCCTTGCCGATCCGCTCGACCCCGGTTTCGGCTATGACAGCATTGATCTCGCGGTGACGCGCGCCGAACCGCTGGACGAGGCGCAGCCGGGGCTGGAGCGGGAATCGGCGCGATCCGGCGATATCGGCCCGCTGCTGGACCGGCTGGCGATCCGCTACGGCCCCTCCCATGTGCTGCGCTTTGCCGCAGGCGACAGCCATGTTCCCGAGCGCGCCGGGGGTCTGATATCCATGACCGCGCGTGCCGCCCCGACGCCCTGGCCGGAGGCCGGCGACCCGCCACTCCGCCCGCTTTTCCTGTTCGATCCGCCGCAGCGGGTCGAGGTGCTCGCCGCCGTGCCGGACGGGCCGCCGCGCCGGTTTCGCTGGCGCGGGCGAAACCATCTCGTCGTCGCGCAGGAAGGCCCGGAACGGATCGCGTCCGAATGGTGGCGGCGCATGAACGGCCACGACACCGATCCCGGCCGCACGCGGGACTATTATCGGGTGGAGGATGAGGATGGGCACCGTTTCTGGCTGTTCCGCCACGGGCTTTACGGACAGGAGACGGCGAGCCCGCACTGGTATGTCCATGGCCTCTTCGCGTGAGTGCTGATCGTTTCAGTGGAACTGAAACGGGCTGCTCCGGCCCACTCCCCCACCCGGCCTCCCACAGCGTAAAATCATTGGGAGGTCAGGTGGGGGAGCGGGCTGGTGCCGAAAACCCCGTCAAATACGCCGAGCTTGCCGCCGCTACGAATTTCTCGTTCCTGCGGGGCGCGTCGCAACCCGCCGACATGGTGGAGGCGGCCATCGCGATCGGCCATGCCGGCATCGGCATCGCCGATCGCAACACGGTCGCGGGCGTGGTGCGTGCGCTGCGGGCTGTGCGCGAGGCGCGCGAGCAGGGGCGGATCGGCGACGATTTCCGTTTCGTCGTCGGCGCGCGGCTCTGCTTTGCGGACGGCACGCCGGACATCCTCGCCTATCCCGCGACGCGCCATGGCTGGGGGCGGCTCACCCGCCTGCTGACGACCGGCAATCGCCGTGCGGAAAAGGGCGACTGCATCCTGCATCTTGATGACCTGCTGGAGTATCTGGATGACCTGTTGCTGATTGTCCTGCAACCGGCTTCCGTCGATCTGCTTGCCGCCCTGCATGAGGCCGCTCCCGGCCGCGCCTGGCTCGGCGCGACGATGGGGCGGGCGGGCCGCGATGCGCGTGCCCTCGCGCTGGCGCAGGCACTTGCGGAGCGGACGGGCATACCGCTCCTCGCGCTTAATGACGCGCTTTATGCGACGCCCGAGGTGAAGCCTCTGCACGATGTGATGACCGCGATCCGGCTCGGCACGACGGTGCGGGCGGCGGGACGGCGGCTCGCGGCGAACGCCGAACGGCATCTGAAGCCGCCCGCCGAAATGGCGCGGCTGTTCGCCGCCGCGCCGCAAGCCATCGCCGAAACGCAGACCTTCCTCTCGCGCATATCCTTCACGCTCGATCAGTTGCGATATGAATATCCGCACGAACCGGTGCCCTATGGCTGGGAGCCGATGGACTGGCTCGAACATATCGTCATGGAGGCCGCGCACAAACGCTATGGCGAAGTGCTGCCGCCCAGGGTGAGACGCCTGCTCGACGAGGAATTCACACTGATCCGGAGCGAGAACTATGCCTATTATTTCCTGACCGTGCACGACATCGTCCGCTTCGCGCGCGCGCAGGACCCGCCGATATTGTGCCAGGGGCGCGGGTCCGCCGCCAATTCCATCGTCTGCTTTCTGCTGGGCGTCACCTCGGTCGATCCGATGGAGCATGACCTGCTCTTTTCCCGCTTCGTTTCCGCAGAGCGCAAGGAGCCGCCCGATATCGACGTCGATTTCGAGCATGAGCGGCGTGAGGAGGTGATGCAGTATATCTATCGCCGCTATGGGCGGGAACGCGCCGGGATTGCCGCCACCGTGATCCATTACCGCCCGCGCAGCGCGGTGCGCGAGGTCGGGAAGGCGCTGGGTCTCAGCGAGGACGTAACCGCCCGCATGGCGAGCACCATATGGGGCAGCTATGCCTCGAAATATGACAGGAAGCGTGTGGCGGAGGGCGGTTTCGATCCCGACAATCCGGAAATCGCCCGGCTCAATCATTTCGTGCAGCGGATACTGACTTTCCCCCGCCACCTGTCGCAACATGTCGGCGGTTTCGTGCTGACGCAGGATCGGCTCGACGAGACGGTACCGATCCACAATGCGGCGATGGAGCACCGCACCTTCATCGAATGGGACAAGGACGATATCGACGCGCTGGGCCTGATGAAGGTCGATGTGCTGGCGCTGGGGATGCTGACTGCCATCCGCAAGGGCTTCGACCTGATGCGGCTGCATGGGCTGGGCGACCACAGCCTGGAGGTCGACATCAGTTCGGACGACCCGCGCGTCTATGACATGCTGTGTACGGGCGACAGCGTCGGCGTGTTTCAGGTCGAAAGCCGCGCGCAGATGAACATGTTGCCGCGCCTGCGTCCGCGCGTTTTCTATGATCTCGTCGTGCAGGTGGCGATCGTCCGCCCCGGCCCCATCGAGGGCGACATGGTGCACCCCTATCTGCGCCGCCGGAACAAGGAAGAACCGGTGGAGTTTCCTGCTCCCGCGCCGCCGCATCCGCCCGCGGAACTGCATGATGTGCTGGGCAAGACGTTTGGCGTGCCGCTGTTTCAGGAGCAGGCGATGAAGCTCGCGATTGTCGCGGCCGAATTCTCGCCGGACGAAGCCAACGGGTTGCGGCGCGCGATGGCGACCTTCCGTAATCTCGGCACGATAGACCGGTTCCGCGAGAAACTGATCGGCGGCATGACGGCGCGCGGTTACGAGAAAGAATTCGCCGAACGCTGTTTCCGCCAGATCGAGGGGTTCGGCAGTTATGGCTTTCCCGAAAGCCATGCGCAGAGCTTCGCCCGGCTGGTCTATGTCTCGGCCTGGATCAAATGCCATCATCCGGCGGTGTTCGCCGCCGCGCTGCTGAACAGCCAGCCCATGGGCTTCTATGCGCCCGCGCAACTGGTGCGCGACGCGCGCGAGCATGGGGTGGAAGTGCGCGGGGTCGATGTGAACGCCAGCGACTGGGACAGCACGCTGGAACGGCGACCGGAGGAGAGCGGAAGGGGCGTTGCGTTCGCCCTGCGGCTCGGCCTGCGCCAGATCGGCGGCTTTCGCCAGGAATGGGCACGGGCGATCATGGCCGCGCGTGCGGCAGGCGGTTGCTTCGCGACCGTCGAAGCCCTGGCGCGGCGGGCGGACCTGCCGCCGCGTGCGCTGCGCCTGCTGGCCGATGCCGATGCAATGCGGTCACTGGGACTCGATCGCCGCGCGGCGCTGTGGGAGGCGCGGCGCACGCCGGTGGGTGAGCTGCCCCTGTTCGCCGCCGCGCGGGCACGCGAACTGGGAGAGGAACCGCAGGTGCCGCTGCGCCCGATGACGCTGGGAGAGCATGTCGCCGCCGATTACCAGATGACGCGCCTTTCGCTGAAGGAGCATCCGATGACGCTGTTACGCCCGATCTTCGCGTCGGAAGGGGCGACGCCCTGCGCCGCATTGCGCGCGATGAAGGGCGGCGACCGGGTGCGGGTCGCGGGCGTGGTGCTGGTGCGGCAGCGGCCGGGCAAGGGCAATGCGATCTTCATCACGCTGGAGGACGAGGGCGGCATTGCCAATATCGTCCTGTGGGCGCGCCGGTTCGAGCGCTTTCGCCGTGAGGTGATGGTCGCGCGCCTGATGCTGGTCGAGGGCGAGGTGCAGCGCAGCCGCGAAGGGGTGATTCACGTGATGGCGAATCGCGTCGTCGACCGGACGGATGTTCTCGGCAACCTCTCCGATCTGGACGAATCGCAGACGCAATTGTCGCGCGCCGATGAAATTCTGCATCCTCAGCATCCGCGCGGGCAGGCGAGACCGGAGATGGGGCGGCATCCGCGCACCGTGCGCCTGTTGCCGCGCTCGCGCGATTTTCACTGACAATTCAGGGGTTCTGATCGGCTTGGTGGCCCACATCCTGCCGCCGACCAAATATGTGATCACCCCTTTTCCGAAGCCGCCATCGCGGCGGAAGACCGGGAGGCCGGGGGGATATCGATCGCCCACAGCTACCCCCAAGCTTCATGAAAATCGCATGGCCCACTGATGTCTGGACGACGGTCTGAAGCAGCAATTGGCCGACCGGCGTCGCGCAGCATCGTCGTCCTGCCAGAAAGCCCCCGCGAGATACCGTCCGTTAACCAATTTCGGTTAGCGATATCAGCAAAGATACTGAAAATCCGGCGGGTTCGGTGAGCGCTTGGCGGGTCGCAAGATGGGGAACACTGATGCTCGACTGGTTCAAAAAGCACGCACCTATCCGTGCAAAATTCAAGACATTGCTCGCAATCAACGCCTTCTGGGGAATGGCCGGGCTCGTTGGCATCACGCTGGCATCGCAGGGAATGATGATGGCCGGCTATGGAGTCGGCCTTTTTACTCTCGTGGGTTTGACCGCGACGATCATGATCGCAGGCAAGCTTATCTGCGATCCCTATGTAGAAACCGTCGTCAGGATGGAAGGGCTGGCGGCTGGCGATCTGGACAGCCCGATGCACTATGCCGACCATCAGGATTGCGTGGGTCGCATGGTCGCGGCGATGGACACCTTCGCGGAAAATGCCCGCATGCTGCGCGACAGCCAGCGGGATAGCCAGGCGGTTGTCGTTAAGGCGCTGGCCGACGGGCTGGAAAAGCTCGCCGAAGGCGATCTCAGCTATCGGATCACCGCAGCCTTTCCCGAAGATTATGAGCGGCTCCGCGCCGATTTCAACAGGACGATGGACAGCCTCGCGGGCACAGTGGGTTCTGTCACCCAGGCCTCGCGTAGCATCAACACGGGGGCGACCGAAATTCGCGCGGCGACGCACGACCTCTCTCAACGCACCGAGCAGCAGGCCGCGTCGCTGGCCGAATCCGCGACCGCACTTAATGAAATCACCGGAATGGTGAAGGAAACCGCGGGCAGTGCGTCTCAGGTAACCGAGGCGATCGGCGATGCGCATCGCGAGGCAAGCGCAGGCGGTGCCGTTGTGGAAAAGGCAGTAGATGCCATGAGCGCGATCGAGCAGTCCGCGCAGGAAATCACGCAAATCATCAACGTGATCGACGGCATAGCCTTCCAGACCAATCTTCTCGCGCTCAATGCCGGCGTCGAGGCCGCCCGCGCGGGCGATGCAGGCAAGGGATTTGCCGTGGTCGCCAACGAGGTGCGGGCGCTGGCGCAGCGCAGTGCCGAGGCGGCGAAGGACATCAAGTCTCTCATCATGACGAGCGCGCAGCAGGTCGAACAGGGCGTCGGACTGGTCGGCGAAACCGGCATGGTGCTGCGCAGCATCGTCGCACGCGTCGGCGAGATCAGCACCCTCATCTCCTCGATCTCGGCCTCGACCGAAACTCAGGCGGCGGGCCTGCAGCAGGTCAACGCCGCCGTGAGCGACATGGACAAGGTGACGCAGCAGAATGCCGCGATGGTCGAGCAATCGACGGCGGCGGCGCGCAGCCTCGCCACTGAATCCGACGAACTGGCTCAGCTCGTCGCGCATTTTGAGCTGGGTTCGGCTGCGGGAGCGAACCGGCCGAAACGCAACGCGGCAGGTGGCGCATCCAGGCCGGTCTCCGCGCCGCCCGTCACCGTGGGGAATCTGGCGCTGAAGGCGGACGACGAAGACTGGTCGGAATTCTGAGGAAAACAGAAACATGACGATGGTTACCTTGCCCGCAGTGATCGACCGCACGACCGCCGGCGCTCTCGTTTCGCAACTGGATCAGGCGCTGGTTTCCGGCGCGGCCGTGACGGTGGAGGGGCGCGACGTGTCCCGCATCGGCCAGTCCGGCTTGCAGCTTCTGCTCAGCGCCCAGCAGACGGCGTCCGCGCGCGGGGTGTCGCTCAGCGTCCTTCCCTCGCAGACGATGGTCGTTGCGGCGCGTGTGGCGGGGCTGGGCGATGCATTCAAATGGGGAAGCCAGCGCCGTGACAAATGACGAGATACTGAACATCTTCTTTCTGGAGTGCGAGGAGGCGCTGGCGCTCGCCGAGGAAGGCCTGATGGCATGCCGGGCGGGAACCGCCGACGCGGAAACGGTGAACGGCATCTTCCGCGCTGTCCATTCGATCAAAGGTGGCGCCGGCGCGTTCAGCTTTACGCTGTTGCAGGCGTTCACCCACAAGTTCGAAACCGTGCTTTCCTATGTGCGCGATGGTGATCTGCCGCTCGGCGATGCGCTGAACACCCTGATGCTGCGCGCGTTCGACGTGCTTGCCGATCATGTGTCGGCGTTGCGCGGCGAAGGTGACACGCCGGACGACGCGGCGATCAGCGAGCAACTTGAAGATGTGGCCGGGCGCGTGTCCGCTGGAAAGCCGGCATTTGACGAAGCGGAGGCAGTGGCTTCCGTGGACGGCGATGAAGGGACAGAAGACGCCACCCGGCCAGCCGACGATCTCGGGCTGGATTTCGATCTCGACGGCCTGATGGGCGACCTTTCGGTAAGCGAGGAAGAGGCCGCGGCGTTCGAGGCTGCCGCAGCGGAGGTGGAACGCAGTATCGATGCCGCTGCGCAGCAGGCCAATATGCAGGAAGAGGAAGCCAGCAGCGTTTCTTCTGCCGAGCCGACTGTCCAGCCGGGCGATGATGACGGCGCGGGGATTGAACCCGGCTGGCACATATCCCTGCGCTTTCACGATGGGGCGCTGGCGAACGGCAGCGAACCGCTGCTGATGCTGCGCGAGCTGGAGGAGCTGGGCGGCTTCTGCCTTGCCGTCGATGCATCTGCACTGCCCGCGCTCGACGGACTGGATGTCGAAAAGGCCTATTTAGGCTGGAAGTTTTATGTACCGGGGGCTGTCGCGAAATCCGCGATCGAGGAAATCTTCGATTTCATCGGCGGCGACTGCGATCTCAGGATCGAAAAGCTCAATGAGTCCGTCGCGCGCGATGCCGTTGCAGTCAGCCTGCCGGAAATCCCTGTCGGAACGATCGGATCGCCCGCGACAGTCGGCGAGGAATGCGTCGCCACCGCCGAGGCGGAAAAGCCGCAGCCGGCCGAACCCGTTGTGCAGCCCGTCGAAGAGAAGCCGGTTCAGGCCGCCATGTCCGCACGCAATGCGAGTTCGATCGGCCAGACCGTCCGTGTCGATCTCGTCAAGCTCGACAAGCTCATCGATACGGTCGGCGAGCTGGTGATCGCCCAGGCCATGATGGCGCAGCGTCTCGCGAGCCATGGTCTCGGCTCCATCGACGAGATGGGCATGCTCGATCTGCTGACGCGCGACATCCAGGAAAGCACCATGTCGATCCGCGCGCAGCCGATCGGATCGGTCTTCTCGCGCGTGCCGCGCATCGTCCGCGAGCTGGAGGGCGATACCGGCAAGCGCGTGGTGCTGACCATGAGCGGCGAGGGGACGGAACTCGACAAGACGGTCGTGGAACGCCTCGGCGAACCGCTGACCCACCTCATCCGCAACGCGGTCGACCATGGTATCGAAAAGCCCGAAGTGCGCCTTGCCGCAGGCAAGCCCGCCGAAGGCAAGCTCCACCTGTCGGCCGAACAGCGGTCCGGGCGGATTGTCATTTCGCTGTCGGATGACGGCGCGGGCATCAACCGCGAGGTCGTGTTGAAGAAGGCGATCGAAAAGGGTCTGGTCGCGCCGGGCACGCAGCTTTCCAACGAGGATATCGACAACCTCATATTCGCGCCGGGCTTTTCCACGGCTGCGACGGTTTCCAACATCTCCGGGCGCGGTGTCGGCATGGATGTCGTGCGCCAGAATGTGAAGGATCTGGGTGGGCGCATCTCCATCGAATCACGCCCGGGCGAGGGCTGTACCTTCACGCTCGCGCTGCCGCTTACGCTTGCGATCGCGGACGGCATGTTCGTGACGGTGGGCGACCAGACCGTGGTCGTTCCGTTGACCCATGTGCTCGAGAGCCTGCGGCCGGAAGACAATGAGGTCAAATATATCGGCAAGGATCTGATGGTGCTGAACAGCCGGGGCAAGTTCCTGCCGGTCGTCCGGCTCGACCACTCCGTCGGCGCGCTTGGCGCCGCCCAGTCGGCACAGGACGCGGTGCTTATCGTGGTGGATACGGAAAGCCATGGTCAGGCCGTGCTGATGGTCGACAGCATCGTCGACCAGCGCCAGTTCGTGATCAAGAGCCTTGAGGCGCATTATCAGCCGGTTACCGGGGTTGCCGGGGCCACTATCCTGGGCGATGGCAAGGTTGCGCTGATCCTTGATGTCGACGCACTCGTGGCCAATAATTTCGCCAGCCATGGCGCCGCGCTGGCCGCCGCATGAGCCAGCCGGCAGAAGCATTCTCACCCTTCCCCGGAATCAGCGCGCAGGTCTATTCGCGCGCCGATTTCGAGGCTGTTCGCGATATCGTTTACGATATCGCGGGCATCGTGCTGCCGCCGGGAAAGGCGACGCTGGTCTATTCCCGCGTCGCGCCGCTGGTACGCAAGAGCGGCCAGCAGACCTTTTCCCGCTATATCGACCTCATCCGCAGGGATGACATGGAACGGCGCAAGACGATCAACGCGCTGACCACCAACCACACCTTCTTTTATCGCGAAAGCCACCATTTCGATCATCTGGCCGGCAAGGTCCGGCCCATGCTGATGGCGAAGGCGAAGGCGAAGCAGCCGGTCCGCATCTGGTCGGCGGGCTGCTCGACCGGCGAGGAACTCTATTCGCTGGCGATGGCGCTGCTGGGCCCTGACCGGGCCGAGGCGCGCGCCTTCCTCGACAATGACGTCATTATCCTCGCGACCGATCTCGCCGATCATGCGGTCGCGGGCGCGAAGGCGGCGCACTATCCGCTCGCCGCGCTGAAGGACGTGCCGCCGGATCTTGTCCGGACCTGGGTGCGGAAGTCCGGCGACGAGGCGCAGATGGCACCGGAACTGTGCGGCATGATCCGCGTCAAGCGCCTGAACCTGCTCGGCCCCTGGCCGATGAAGCGCGCTTTCGATGTCATCTTCTGCCGCAACGTGATGATCTATTTCGATCAGCCGACCAAGGACCGGCTCGTGGACCGTTTCGCCGATCAGTTGCTGCCCAGAGGGCATCTCTACATCGGTCATAGCGAGAGGGTGGGCGGTCGCGCGCAACAGGCGATGGCGCTGGTCGGCGGCACAATCTATCGGAAGGAAAGACTGTGAAGACACGGGTTCTGATCGTCGACGATTCGGCGACGATGCGCGCGCTGCTTGCCCGCCTTCTGGGGAGCGAGGCCGACATGGAAGTCATAGGTGCGGCCAGGGATGCGATGGAGGCGCGCGGCATGATCCGCGAACTCGACCCCGATGTCGTCACGCTCGATATCGAAATGCCGGGCATGAACGGCCTCGATTTTCTGGAAAAGATCATGAGCCTGCGGCCGATGCCGGTGGTGATCGTTTCCGGCATTACGCAGAAGGGATGCGAGACGACGATCCGTGCGCTCGAACTGGGCGCGGTCGATTGTTATGCCAAGCCCGATGGCGCGGCCAGCTCTCTGCTCGAAAACGACGGCGGCACCCTTGCGCGGATGGTACGCGATGCTGCCCGCATCCGGTTCGTTCGCCTGCCCAGCAAGGCCGCGCCGGTCAGCCCGGTTCCGCGGCAGACCCTGGCCGCCTCGCGCGCGGTCGGCGGTTCCGGCGCCCATCTGATAGCGATCGGTGCGTCGACCGGCGGAGTCGAGGCGTTGCACCACCTGCTGCCTGCCTTTCCGCCGACATGTCCGCCCACGCTCATCGTCCAGCATATCAGCGCCGCCTTCGCTCCGGCGATGGCAGAGCGGCTCGACAGGCAATGCGCCGCTCGGGTGAAACTGCTGGAATCGGGCGACGTTCTGCGCAGCGGGCATATCTATATCGCGCCGGGGAACGACAGGCATGCGGTCGTCGGCGGCGGGCCGGAAAATCTGATCGGCAAGCTGATGCCCGGCGATCTGGTTTCCGGCCACAGACCGAGCATCGACATGATGTTCGATTCGGTCGCGCAGCGGGTCGGCCCGGCCTCGGTGGGCATATTGCTGACCGGCATGGGCCAGGACGGCGCGCGCGGGCTGCTCTCCATGCGACGGGCCGGCGCCCGGACCATTGCGCAGGATGAGGCGACCTGCACGGTCTATGGCATGCCGCGCGCGGCGGCCGATCTTGGCGCGGCGGAGAAGATTCTTCCCCTGCCCCGCATCGCGGAGCGCGCCCTTTCGGCGGCGGGGTTGTGACCGGATGTTCCACGATCCCCACACGGCAATTGGTTCTCCGCTCCGCATCACGGTGATGCAGGGGCATGTCTATGTTGGTACCGGCGCCAACGAAATGCTTTCGACCGTGCTGGGCAGTTGCATCGCGTGCTGCCTTTACGATCCGGTCGCACGCGTGGGCGGCATGAACCACTTCCTGCTGGCCGAACCGAGCCCGGACAGCGGTACCATCGCCGACCGGAATTACGGTGTCTATCTGATGGAGATGCTTATTAACCAGATGATGACACGTGGCGGTGTAAAGTCACGCATGAAGGCTCACATTTACGGGGGAGCGAACATGCATGCGGGAATGACGCGCATCGGCGACGCCAATGCCGCCTTTGCGAGGAATTTCCTGATCGAGGAGAAGATTCCGCTCGTCCGGGAGGATACGGGCGGCGATCTGGCGCGCCGTGTCGACTTCGATCCCGTGATGGGTCGCACGCGGTGCCGCATCGTCAAAAAGGTGGAGGCTCCTGCCGTCAAACCGACCGTGAGGCCGCGGGAGGGCGGCGGCGAACTCGAACTGTTCTGAAGAGAAGGCGTTTTATGTCCGAGAATATTCATGTTCTGACCGTGGATGACAGCGCGAGCATGCGGGCGCTCTTGCGGGCGGCCCTGACTTCCCGCGGCTATAACGTGTCGCAGGCGGAAGATGGCGTTTCTGCGCTCGAGTGGCTGGCTGACAATGGCGGCGATGTCGATGTCATCGTCACCGACATCAACATGCCGCGAATGGATGGCTTCGGCCTGATCGAGGCGCTGCGGGAACAGGCCCGCTTTCGCGATTGTCCGATCCTCGTGCTTTCTACCGAAAGCTCGGACGAAAAGAAGGCGCGGGCGCGCTCTGCCGGTGCGACCGGCTGGATCGTCAAGCCTTTCGACGCCGAGAAACTGGATACCGCGTTGCGGCGCGTAACTCACTGAACCGACGAAAAGGGGAACGGAGCAGAAAAATGGCACGTCAATTGATCACCTTCCATCTGGGCAGTCAGAGCTTTGGTCTCGACATCATGGCGATCCGCGAGATCCGCGCATGGTCGCCAACCACGCGTCTTCCCCATGTGCCGCATTATGTTGTCGGCGTGGTCAACCTGCGTGGAACCGTATTGCCTGTCATCGATCTGGCCGCGCGCCTTGGTTGGGACTCGGTTTCGCCGACCGATCGGCATGTGATCATCGTGGCTCAGGTGAACGGTCAGCTTCGCGGCCTGATCGTCGACGCGGTGAGCGATATCGTCACGGCGCAGGACGAGGATATCCAGCCACCGCCGTCCACCAGCACTGATGCCGTCGTTCCCTATCTGGAGGGGCTGGTGGCATTGGAGGACCGGATGGTCATGGTGCTCGATCTGCCCGGCCTGACCAACGATGCAGAACTTCCCGAAGCAGCGTGAACGCCGCAAGGGTCGCAATTCAGACATTCAGTAGAGCTTTTAAAATCAAATAGATCCGAAAGGGACAGGCATAATGGCTGCGGTTAAGGTTCTGGTCGTTGACGATTCGATCACGATGCGCGCGCTCTTCTCCAACGCGCTCGAACGGTCGGACGACCTGATCGTTGTGGGTGCAGCCGCCAATGCCGACGAAGCGCGCGAAATGATTGCCGCGATGAGACCGGACGTCGTTACCCTCGATATCGAAATGCCGGGGATGAACGGCATCGATTTTCTCGAGGAGATCATGACGACCAAGCCGATGCCGGTGGTCATGCTGTCGACCCTGACGCAAAAAGGCGCCGAGGTCACGCTCAAGGCGCTGGAAATCGGCGCCGTCGATTGTTTCCCCAAGCCGACCAAGGCCACACCCGAAGAATTCGCCAATATTTCCGGCAAGCTGTGCAAGCTCGTCGCCACGGCCTCCAAGAGCAAGGTCAAGAAATATGATCCGGAAGCCGTGGCCGCCGCTGCCAAGGCTGCGGTCCAACGGAATGAAAGCGCGGCCCAGTCTGTCGCCCCGGAATATAAGTGGAACGGTTCGATCGTCGCTCTCTCGGCCTCGACCGGCGGTGGACCCGCCGTCAGCGAGTTGCTGTCCGCCTGGCCCGTCAACTGTCCGCCGACCATCGTTCTGCAACAGCTGGAGGAGGGCCTTGCCGGGCCTTTTGTCGCTCGCCTGAACGGAGTCATCGCGCCGGAGGTCAGGCTTGCCGAAGATGGCGTCGCGCTTCAGCCGGGCCATGTCTATGTACTCGCCAACCCCGACAAGCATGGTCTGGTTGACCGCTGGCCCGGTGGCGCGCTGCGGCTGATCGCGCGCGATCCCGTCAACGGCGTGCGTCCCTCCGCCGATCTGCTGCTGACGACGCTGGCGAAGGCCGCGCGCGACAAGGCGGTCGGTGTCATCCTTTCCGGCTCCGGCACCGACGGCGCCGCCGGTCTTGGCGCGGTGCGCCAGCTCGG
>JBFXHW010000037.1:0-14199 GCA_050176605.1 Sphingobium sp.
TTTGGCGTTAAGGGAGTGGTCGAGCTTACAGCCCTGATCGGCTATTACACGCTCGTAGCCATGACGCTGAACGCGCATGCATTTGAACTGCCGGAGGGAGAGGAAGACCCTTTCGCCGACACCATCAGCACAAACGGAATGATAGGGTGAAGTCGCCATGCTGAGCGAGGAAAAGAACAGGCAGCTTACCGAGGTTTCCACAGGGACGCCGATGGGCGAACTGTTGCGGCGTTACTGGATGCCGATCGCGGCGGAAACCGAGCTGGACGATCATCCCGTCAAGGCCGTGCGTCTGTTCGGCGAGGACCTTGCGCTCTATCGCGATCTCGAGGGCCGGCTGGGTCTGACCGACCGGCAATGCCCGCATCGCCGGGCCGATCTTTCCTACGGCTTTGTCGAAAGCTGCGGCCTGCGCTGCAACTATCATGGCTGGCTCTTCGACGAGGAAGGCAAATGCATAGAGCAGCCCTTTGAAGACGCCATTTTCGACAGCAACACCCGCATCCGCGAGAAAATTCGCATCAAAGCCTATCCGGTCCGCGCGCTTGGGGGCCTAATCTGGGCCTATCTCGGGCCTGCGCCAGCTCCCGAGTTGCCGGAATATGAAGCCTTTGGCTGGTCCAACGGATTTCGCCAGATCATCCTTTCGGAAATTCCGTGCAACTGGGCACAGTGCCAGGAAAACTCGATCGACCCCGTCCATTTCGAATGGATGCACGCCAACTGGAGCGTCCGGCTGAAGGGGCAGGAAGGACCCTACGGCCCGAAGCATCTGAAAATCGGCTTCGACGAGTTCGAGCATGGGTTTCTGTACAAGCGCATTCGGGAGGACACCGACGAAGAGCACGACCTGTGGTCGGTCGGCCGCACAATGGTCTGGCCGGTTGGCATTTTCCTCGGCGATCATTTTGAATGGCGCGTGCCGATCGACGATGAGAACACGCTGTCGGTCGCCTGGTCGTTCCAACGCATGCCTGTCGAAAGCGAGCCGTTCGTGCAAGAAAAAATCCCCCACTGGCATGGACCCGTCGTCGACGAAAAAGGCAAATGGATCACGAGTCACGTGATGAATCAGGATTTCATCGCCTGGGTCGGCCAGGGCGTGATCGCCGACAGGACCAAGGAGATGCTTGGCCGGAGCGACCTCGGCATAGGCATGTTCCGCCGGCAATTGTTCGAGGACATGGAGAAGGTCGCACGGGGAGAAGACCCCAAGGCAATCATCCGCGACCCGGCAAAGGCCAAGAACATCAGCCTGCCGCTCGTTCATGCTGACCGTTATCACAAGGGGTTGTCCCGGAAGGACTTGCTCGTGCATCCGGTCCTTGGCCGCCATCTGAAGGGATATCCCTATCAATATGGCCAGCCGAAGGAACTGCTTGAATCGATCTGGGCCGCCGCCGGAGTCACCCCTGAAGAACTGGGGCTTCAGCCAGAAGCGACTCCAGCCGAATAACGCGAAAATATCCGAAAGGAGAGATAGGGTGAAACTGCACTGGTCGCCGAGCGCGCCATTTGTCCGCAAGGTCATGGTCTGTGCCCATGCCCTGGGAGTCGCGGATCGTATCGAATGCGTGCGCAGCAGGGTCGGCCCCACGCGGCTCAATACCGATCTGATGGCCGACAATCCGCTCAACAAGATCCCGACGCTGGTCACGGAGGACGGGATGACCCTCTATGATTCGCGTGTCATCTGCGAATATCTGAACAGCCTGGCGGGCGGCGAAATCTTTCCTTCTGACCCCTCGAAACGCTTCCAGTCGCTTGCCTGGCAATGCCTCGCCGACGGGCTGATCGATGTCGCGATCCTGCGCCGCGACGAACATTATCGCGGAGACGGCCACCGCTCGCCCGACCATCAAGCCGCGTTTGCGAACAAGACGGCGGCAGCGCTGGACCGGATGGAAAACTTCGTCCCGGCCTACAGACAGGCGGGACTTACCATCGGCGCCATTGCGACGGGAGTTGCTCTGGCCTATCTCGACTTCCGGCCGCGCGGAGATCCGTGGCGGGAAGGACGGCCGGCCCTGACGGATTGGGAAGCCGAATTCTCGCAACAGCCTGCCATGCTGGCTGCCCGATTCGAAGACGAAGGGGGTGCGCCAAAGCAATTCCCCTATTATCGCATGGAGTGAGGAATGGGGGATAGACTGAAGGGCCGCGTTGCGATCATCACCGGCGCAAGTTCAGGCATCGGCAAGGCGGCGGCGAAGGCATTCGCAGACGAAGGTGCGCGCCTGATCCTGGCCGCACGCCGCAAGGAAAAGCTGGAAGAACTCGCCGCTGGTTTGACGGGTGCGGACATCCTCGTCCGCCCGACGGACGTGACGAGCGAGGAAGATGTGGCTGGCCTGTTTGCCGATGCGGAAGCTTTCGGACCGATCGATCTCCTCGTCAACAACGCAGGGTCGACCACTCACGGCTCCGCCATAGACATGACGATGCAGGTGTGGCGCGATACGATAGAGCTAAACCTGACATCGGTCTTCATGTGTGCGCGCGAAGCGATGAAGGTCATGATCCCGCGCGGGCGCGGACGCATCATAAATATCGGAAGCATTTCCGCTCAGGTCCCGCGCAACAACGCGATTGCCTATACAGCCAGCAAGTTCGGGGTGGAGGGGCTGACGCGCGGCCTTGCGCTCGAAGGGCGCGAACATGGCATTACCGTATCGATCATCCATCCCGGTTCGACCGTCAGCGAGCTTGCCGGACAGGCCGAGGACCCGAGCCGCGCCGGGCCGAAGACGATGATGGGTTCAACTGTTGCCAGCGCGATCGTGACGATGGCGGCAATGCCGGACGATGCAAGCATGCTGACAAGCATCGTCATCCCGATTGCCCAGCCCTATCTGGGGCGCGGTTGAAATCCATAAAGTTCGGCAGGATTGTCGACGAATATTCTCCTCCGAACTTCGTCATCGCCGTTCCACGCGTCGAAAAGATCGATGAGTTTTCCGATGTCGGGTGGGTCGGGCAGGTTGACCAGCGGCCAATCCGTGCCCCACAGCATGCGATCAGGATTGGCCGCCAGAAAGGCGTCATGGAAGGGACGCGCGTCCTCGTAATGGGGTGCTTGCGAAGAACGGCGGATGACAGGCAGCTTGATCCAGATGCGCCTTTCCCTCAATGGCCCCAGTATCGCGTCGAGGCGCGGATCGTTCGGTGTTACTGCGGAAGGCCCAGCCGCCGCCATATGATCGAGAACCAGCGGAATATCGAGGGCAAGGAGGCGCTCCATCCAGTCGGCAAGCACTTCCGTCTTGGCAAAAAGCTGGGCATGAAGTCCCGCCTCGCGCATGATCGGCGCTATCGCGACCAATTCGGCGAAACCGCTCGATCCCTTGGGACGGCCGCCATAGCGTTGCGAATCGATCTCGACGAAGCGCAGGCCCGCCATCCCAGCAGCCGCCCATTGTGCGAGCATATTCGGCGAAACATCGCCACCGGCGACCCCTACCGCGCGACGATTCGCCGGATCGAGCGCTACCGCATCCAAAATGCAGGCCGGGTCATAGCCATAGACCGTGGGCTGCACGATAACAGCGCGCTCGAAACCCAGCCGATCCAGCATCGCCCGGTGAAGGACGGCATCCGCTTCGGGCGGCGTATAGCTGCGTTCACCCCCCAGCGGGAACCGTTGATAAGGGCCGAAGACATGGGCATGGGAATCGCACGCGCCGGGCGGCAGCGGCTTCGCGGGAGGCGACATTGTGAATTCGGCGGGCGTCATATCCTGCTCCTTTATATGATCCTATAAACTGATCTATTGATTGAATCTAGACAGCATTGGATGGAGTCGATAGCGTATATCGAAACGGAGCGCTCCACTTGCCAATGACCAACCCGGAAATGATCCTGACCCGCCTCGCGGCGCTCGATTGCTGCTGCCTTTCGGACGCGCTGGACAGCCTGAAACTGCCCGGCGCGGTGACCGGCCTGCCACAACGGTCGGGGACCGGTCGCATCGCTGGCATTGCGGTAACATTCAAGGTCGCGCCGGGCGATCCGCCGCCTGGCCCTCCCCGCCATCTCGGCACGGCAGCGATCGAGGCGTCGACGCCGCAAAGCGTCATCGTCGTCGAACAACGCAGCGATGTAGAGGCGGGATGCTGGGGCGGTCTTTTGACGCGCGGCGCAATGGCGCGCGGCATTCGCGGCGTGGTCGCCGATGGCCCGGTGCGCGATATAGATGAGGCACGCGATCTCGGCTTCCCCATTTTCACCAATCGCACGACCAGCTTCACCGCGCGGGGGCGCGTGGTCGACCAAGGCACCAATATCGATATCCGGATAGGTTCGGTCACCGTCTCGCGCGGCGATTTCCTGGTCGCGGACAACAGCGCGACGATCTTCATCAAGCCCGCCGACGTCGAGCGCGTTCTTGTTGCTGCCGAGGCCATAGCGGCCCGCGAAGCGGCCATGATCCGCGCCATTGAGGCCGGAACCCCCATCGGCGAGGTGATGGGCGGTGCCTATGAACATATGCTAAGCGAGCCCCCGAAATGACTCAGACAACTGACACTGCTGTCGAACGCGCAGCGCGGATCGACACCGCAACATTGAGCGATGCACTCGACCGGCTCGGCATCGCCGGGCAATGCTATCGCATCAAGGGACGCGATCCGGGCTTCGAGATGACAGGCCGCGCCTTTACCCTGCTCTGCGGACCGGCGTCGACGCCCCCCGGCACGGTGGGCGACTATATCGATGATGTGCCTGCGGGACATATCGTTGTGATCGACAATGGCGGGCGCGACGACGCCACCATCTGGGGCGACATATTGACCGAAATCGCCCATCGGCGCGGGCTCGCGGGAACGCTTATCGATGGTATATGCCGCGACGTGCGCCTGTGCCGCGACCTCGGCTATCCGATATTCAGCAAGGATCACTGGATGCGCACCGGCAAGGACCGGGTGCAGGTCGAGGCGATGGGCTGCCCGGTCAATATTGGTGGCGCGAGGGTAGTACCCGGAGACCTTGTCAGGGGTGACGCGGACGGCGTGATCGTCCTGCCCGCAAAGGATGAGATCGCCATTCTTGACGCAGCCGAGGAGATTGCTGCGGCCGAAGAGAATATCCGCGACGCCTGCCGTCAGGGAATGCGTCTCGACGAGGCGCGCAAGGCGTTCCGCTACCACAGCCTTCAGACGCGGCGTGACGGCTGATCGCAATCAGCGAGGCATCATGACCGAAACCCGCTCGCGATCGCGGGCTCACGGAAAATCGAAGAGCGCACCGGCAATTTCAGTCCGGCTTCACTCCCATTCGATGGTGCCGGGCGGCTTCGACGTATAGTCGTAGACCACCCGGTTGATCCCTTTCACCTCGTTGATGATGCGGGTCGCCACTCGCGACAGAAAAGCGGAATCGAATGGATAGATATCCGCCGTCATGCCGTCGGTGCTGGTGACCGCCCGCAGCGCGCATACGCAGTCATAGGTGCGATAATCGCCCATCACGCCCACTGTCCGCACCGGCAGCAGCACGGCAAATGCCTGCCAGATCGCATCGTACAGGCCGGCATTCCTGATCTCTTCCAGATAGATGGCGTCGGCCTTGCGCAAGATGTCGCAACGTTCCTCCGTCACCTCGCCGGGGATTCGGATGGCGAGGCCCGGCCCCGGAAACGGATGCCGCCCGACGAAGACATCCGGCAGGCCCAGCTCGCGACCCAGCTCCCGCACCTCGTCCTTGAACAGTTCGCGCAGCGGTTCGACCAGCTTCATGTTCATGCGCTCGGGCAGGCCGCCGACATTGTGATGCGATTTGATCGTCACGGATGGCCCGCCGGTGAAGCTGACGCTCTCGATTACATCGGGATAGAGTGTACCCTGCGCCAGGAAATCGGCGCCGCCGATCTTGCGCGCCTCTTCCTCGAACAGGTCGATGAACGCCTTGCCGATGAACTTGCGCTTCGCTTCCGGATCGGTGACGCCGGCAAGGCCATCGAGAAACATCTTGCTCGCGTCCACATGCACGAGGTTGATGCCATAATGCTGCCGGAACAGGCTTACCACCTGTTCCGCCTCGTTCATGCGCATCAGGCCATGGTCGACGAAGACGCAGGTGAGTTGATCGCCGATCGCCTCGTGGATCAGCACGGCGGCAACCGCCGAATCGACTCCGCCGGAAAGGCCGCAGATGACACGGCCATAACCGACCTGCTGGCGGATTTCGGCGATTTTGGTTGCGCGGAATTCCGCCATTGTCCAGTCGCCGGCGCATCCGCAAACATGACGGACGAAGTTGGCGATCAACCGGGCTCCGTCCGGCGTATGGACGACCTCCGGGTGGAACTGGGTGCCGTAAAAGCGGCGTTCGTCATCGGCGATCAGCGCGAAGGGCGCGCCGTCGGACACCGCGACGATGCGGAAGCCCGGCGCGAACTTCGTCACCTTGTCGCCATGGCTCATCCACACCTGATGCCGCTCACCCACATGCCAAAGGCCGTCGAACAGCACACAAGGCTCTGTCACGGTGAGGAACGCACGACCGAACTCTCCACCCTCGCCGGTCTCATGGCCGGGCCGCACTTCACCACCAAGCTGATGCGTCATGACCTGCTGGCCATAACAGATGCCGAGTATGGGAATGCCGGCCTCGAACAGTTTCTGCGGAGCGCGCGGAGAGCCTTCCTCGGGCACACCAGCGGGCGAACCCGACAGGATGATGCCAGACGGCTTCATACGGTCGAATGCGGCTTCTGCCTGGGTGAACGGCGCAATCTCGCTATAGACGCCTGCCTCGCGCACGCGACGCGCGATCAGTTGCGTCACCTGACTGCCGAAATCGACAATGAGGATCGACTGATGGCTGCTGGCGGGCGCGGTCATGGGAATCGGCTTTCGGCTTGAAGGAACGAGTCAGCCGGTTAAGCCGCCTTCCCGCCCCTGTCCAGCCGTGCCGAAATGCTCAGGCTACATAGTCCCTCACCTGCACCCGGGCGATCCGCCCGTTTTCAACGGTACAGGAAAAATTCTTCTGCATTCCGCGCTTGTCCTGATAATTGCGTCGCTGCTCCAGCGTGCCCTGGACATGCCAGTTATCTCCCCCGCGCGAACTCGGCCGTTCGACCTCGAGGATTTCGGCATAACCGCCATTTCGCTCGGCTTCATCGCGCGCGGCGGTGGCGCAGGCATTCACGGCCTCATCTTCTCCGCTGGCGGAATAATCGTCGCCTCGGTCATAATCGTCCCGGTCACGCGGATAATCCCGGCTGCTGTCGCGGCTTTCCGGGTATCTCTCGGCTTTCTTGCTCTTGCTTGCCGCGCTGGCGATCACCGCAACGGCGCCGACAAGCGCAGCGATGCCGATCACATCACCTGCATCGAGCCGGTCGCGACGATAGGGACGATAACGATAGGGGTATCCATATCCATAGCCGTAGCCATAACCGCCGCGATAATAGCCGCCATAACGACCGTCTCGCGCCGTTGCCGGCGTCACGCTGGTTGCCAGCACCGCTCCGGCGGTCAGGCATGCCAGGACACCCCGCGCCGCAAATCTGCGCATTCCGCTCATGCGAAATCCTTCCAAGCCAATCCCGCCCAGCCTGGCGATTGCAACAGCTTGTATCGAAGTGTCGCTGTCGCTTTTCTGAACGGCCCGCAGCAAAACAGCCAACTCCTGTAAACTTGTGTCAAGAATGCGGCTTCTTTTCCTTCACCGGTGCAATGGTCAATCCCGTCCAGCGCGCGAGAAAGGCGTAGCTGTCGGAATATTCCTCGATCACCTTGTCCGTGGGCTTGCCGGATCCGTGGCCTGCCCTCGTCTCGATGCGGATCATATGCGGCTTGCTGCCGATCCGGGCCGCCTGCAGAGCGGCAGTATATTTGAAGCTGTGCCCCGGAACGACACGATCGTCCGTATCCGCCGTGGTGACCAGTATCGCCGGATAGTTCACGCCATCACGGATATTGTGATAGGGCGAATAGGACCGCAGGATATGGAAATCTTCTTCCCGGTCCGGATAGCCATAATCGTCGACCCAGTAGCGCCCGGCTGTGAAGCGATCGAAACGCAGCATGTCCATCACGCCAACGGCGGGAAGCGCGGCCGCGAACAGATCGGGGCGCTGGTTGACCACTGCGCCGACCAGCAAACCGCCATTGGACCTGCCCTCGATTGCGAGTTGGCCCTTTCCGGTATAGCCATTTTCGATCAGATACTCGCCCGCTGCAATGAAATCGTCGAATACATTCTGCTTGTTGTCGAGACGTCCCGCCTCGTGCCACTCACGCCCGAACTCGCCGCCGCCGCGCAGATTGGCAATCGCGATCACGCCGCCCTGTTCCAGCCATGCCATGCGCGTCGCGGAATAGCCGGGCAGGATGGAAATGTTGAAGCCGCCATAGCCGTAAAGCAGGGTCGGCGCGGCCGTCCGGGTCCGAGCGAGCTCCCGCTTGCGAATAACGAACATCGGCACCTTCGTACCGTCCCTGGAGGCGTAGAAGAGCTGCTCCTCTACATAGTCGGCGGGATCGAACGCCAGTTTGGGCCGGGCGAATTCCTCCACTGCCTTGCTGTCGGTGTTGAAGCGATAGATGGTCCCGGGCGTCATGAAGCCGGAAAAGCTGAAGAATGTTTCCGGGTCTCCCGCCTTGCCGCCGAAGCCGGCGGCCGTGCCAATGCCCGGCAGAGGGATGTCGCCCACCGGCGACCCGTCCAGCTCTACCATTTCCGCCACCGACTGGGCATTATTCAGATAAGCGAGGATGATGCGTTTGCCGACCATGGAAGCGCCCGCAAGCGGATCGGCGCGCTCTGCCACCACCTCGATCGGCTTGCGCGTTCGCCGCAAGACATCGAACCTGACAAGGCGCGAGCGGGGCGCGCCCTCGTCCGTGACGAACCATATGTTGCTGCCGATGCTGCCTACCAGCCGCCACTCATTCTTCATGCCCCTGACGAGCTTGCGCGGCTTCCACGCCGGGTCGGCGAGATCGATGACCACGATCTCGTAGCGGGGGTCAGTCCCCTCTGACGTGGTGATCACCAGCCAGCCGCCATCGTCCGTTACCTGTGCTGCATGATTCCATTTGGGGTGGTCCGGCGTGTCGTAGACAAGCCTGTCCTCGCGCTGATCCGAGCCGACGCGGTGATAATAGACTGCGTTCTGAAGATCGAGCGAGTGGAATTCCTGTCCTTTTTCCGGCTCTGGAAAACGCGAATAGAAAAAGCCCTGACCCTTTCCATCCCATTCCAGGCGCGAGAACTTGACCCACTGGATCCTGTCCGAAAGAATCTTGCCGGTATCGACATCGAAGACGTGCAGCGTGCGCCAGTCGCTGCCGCCATCCTGTACGGCGTAAACAAGCAAGCGCCCGTCGGGCGAGGGCTCCCATTCCGCTAGCGCGGTCGCGCCATCCCTGGCGAACATATTTGGATCGACAAGCTCTCGCGTCGCCCCTCCCCAGCCCTCGCGCACGAAGAGCGGTGACTGATTCTGCAATCCCGAATTATGGGTGAAGAAATAGCGGTTACCTGCCTTGCGCGGGATCGAATAACGCTCATAATCCATCAGATCGCTCATGCGCTGCTTCAGGATATCGCGACCCGGAAGCGTCGCGAGATAGCTGTCGGTCACCGCGTTTTCCGCGGCCACCCATGCTTCCACCTCCCTGTCGCTGCGCACGTCGTTTTCGAGCCAACGATAGGGATCGGCGATCTTCTCCCCGAAAATATCCTCGACCAGCGGCAGCGCGCGTGTCGCGGGATAGGTAATCGACGGCATTTTCGGCCCCCTGGATGACAGCGAGGAGGTGTCGAACGGAGATGGTGCCTTGTTCTGTGTAGTGCCCTCTCCGGTCTGCGCCCGAAGCGAGGAGGCACAGGCCACCATCGCCAGCACCGCTACCGCCAGGACTGTCCTGCCCATGCTCACCCGATAATCCTCCGGCCATCTCTCTTGGAGTGCATATTAGCCCACACCGGATGATGGGGAAAGGGACGACTCGTCCGGGTGGCAACAACGAAAAAGGCCCCGCATCGCTGCGGGGCCTCTCAATAACGATGCTCAGCCTGCAATCAGGCGTCGGCGAATTCTTCCTCGTCGGCGCCCTGCACCGGCCCGCTGTCCTGGCCCTTCGCGCTTTCATCGCGATCGACGAATTCGATCACCGCGATCGGCGCGGCGTCAGACGCGCGATAGCCCGCCTTGATGATCCGCGTATAGCCGCCATTGCGGTTCTTGTAACGTTCAGCAAGAACATCGAACAGCTTGGCGAGCTGCGCATCGTCCATCAGACGGCTCTGCGCGAGGCGACGGTTGGAAAGACCGCCACGCTTTGCCAGCGTGATCAGCTTTTCGACATAGGGGCGAAGCTCCTTCGCCTTGGCCGCGCCGGTCGTGATCTGCTCATGCTTGATCAGCGAGGCGGCAAGGTTGCGCAGCAGCGCGGTACGATGACCGGCGGAACGCTGAAGCTTACGATGTCCAATCTTGTGACGCATATTTCATTCCTTCGTTCGTAGTGGGACCGTATGAGGTATCCCAATCCGGGCCGCAAATCGGAGCGCGACCCAAGCTCCATTCAAAGGCAATTCATCTGGCGTCGCGCCAGTCTCCTTACCGGTCCGCCGTTCGGCCACTGACCAAACGGCGCGGTTCGCCGGTCTCGCCAGTCACCCGGACCAGCGAGCAGCGGCTCAGCCCATAAGCTCCTGTTCCAGCTTCTTGGCCATCTCCTCGATATTCTCAGGCGGCCAGCCGGGAATATCCATGCCGAGACGCAGGCCCATGCTGGAAAGCACTTCCTTGATCTCGTTGAGCGACTTGCGGCCGAAGTTCGGCGTGCGCAGCATCTCCGCCTCGGTCTTCTGCACCAGATCGCCGATATAGATGATGTTGTCGTTCTTGAGGCAGTTGGCCGAACGGACGGAAAGCTCCAGCTCGTCGACCTTCTTGAGCAGATAGCGGTTGATGACGTTGGCATTGCCTTCGCCCTCGCCCGCTGCTCCCGCGCCAGCGGCAGCGGCGGCCGGAGCCGGAGCGGCAAGCGCATCCTCGAAATGCACGAACAGCTGAAGCTGGTCCTGCAGGATGCGCGCGGCATAAGCGACCGCATCCTCTGGCGTTACGGTACCGTCGGTCTCCAGCGTCAGGCTGAGCTTGTCATAGTCCAGCTCCTGACCGACGCGGGTATTGTCGACCTTATAGGCAACCTGGCGCACCGGCGAATAGAGCGCATCGATCGGAATAAGGCCGATCGGCGCATCGGCCGGACGGTTGGCCACGGCGGGGACATAGCCCTTGCCGGTGTCGGCGGTCAGTTCCATGTTGAGCGAGGCATCCTCGTCGAGATGACAGATGACGAGATCGGGGTTCATTACCTCGATGTCGCCGGAAACCGCGATATCACCGGCCTTGACCTCTGCCGGACCGGTCACCGAAAGCTGCAGCCGCTTCGGGCCTTCGCCTTCCATCTTCAGCGCGATCTGCTTCACGTTGAGGACGATATCGGTCACATCCTCGCGCACACCGGCGAGGCTGGAGAACTCGTGCAGCACATTCTCGATCTTGATCGAGGTAACGGCGGCACCCTGCAGCGAAGAGAGAAGCACGCGACGCAGCGCATTGCCGAGCGTCAGGCCGAAACCGCGCTCAAGCGGTTCCGCCACGAACGTGGCTTTCCGCCGTCCGTCGCCGCCAGCCTTGATCTCCAGGCTGTTCGGCTTCTTCAATTCCTGCCAGTTCTTCATGTTGACAGTCATGTATTTCCCCTGGGAATGTGGCGGGAGCGCTCTACTGCTTCAGAAGAGAACCCCGGCCGGTGCAAATGCGAGGATGGCGCGTCCGCCACCCCCGAACGGGATTCTGTTAAACGCGGCGACGCTTGGACGGACGAACGCCGTTATGCGGTATCGGCGTCACGTCGCGGATCGACGTGATCGTAAAACCGACAGCCTGCAGTGCGCGCAGCGCCGATTCACGACCCGAGCCCGGCCCCTTGACCTCGACTTCAAGGGTACGGACACCATGTTCGGCCGCCTTGCGACCGGCATCCTCGGCGCAGACCTGCGCCGCATAAGGGGTCGACTTGCGCGATCCCTTGAAACCCATCATGCCAGCAGAAGACCAGCTGATCGCATTGCCCTGCGCATCGGTGATGGTGACCATGGTATTGTTGAAGCTTGCGTTCACATGCGCAACGCCTGCCGAGATATTCTTGCGCTCGCGCCTTTTGATGCGCTGAGGTTCCCGTGCCATAGATTTCCGTTCCTACTTTACGAAACTTGTGTGGCGGATGGTTTTTCTCAAGGAGAGAGCCATCCGGCGGAGAAAAAGACGAAATCGCCTTTCGGACGACTTCCTACTTCTTCTTGCCCGCGATCGGCTTCGCCTTGCCCTTGCGGGTGCGCGCATTGGTATGCGTGCGCTGGCCGCGCACCGGCAGGCCCTTGCGGTGACGCAGGCCGCGATAGCAGGCAAGGTCCATAAGACGCTTGATGTTCATCGCAGTGTCGCGGCGCAGGTCGCCTTCGACTGTGTGGCCGGCATCGATCGCCTCGCGAATCTGAAGAACTTCCGCATCGGAAAGGTCCTGCACGCGACGGCTGTGGTCGATGCCCAGCTTGTTTGCGATGTCCAGCGCGGTCTTGGCGCCGATACCGTGAATGTAGGTGAGCGCGACAATAACGCGCTTGTTGGTCGGGATATTGACGCCCGCGATACGTGCCATGTAAGTCTTTCTCCTGCTCCACGGGTCGCTTGGCCAGCGCCCCATCTCAAAGCGTCCTCCGCGATCCGCCATCAAGGCGAGCGCGGCACTACTGTTCCGGGACACAAAAAGCACGGCCAGCGCCGAAACAGGCACCGCCGCTTGCCATGTGTTGGAAGCGGCGGTCCTTATCGAGTCGGTATAAAACTGTCAAGCGGAGGCCGCCCGATTCACGGCCTATTCACCAAAATATCGCAGATTGTCCTCGTCGGGCCGTATTTGGGACTGTGGGTGGCGCGGCGGAGATCCGGATGAGATACACAACAATCCTTGTCGTAGACGATTCCGTCACCATCCGCGCGATGCTGGAGGTGCTGCTGGAACGCGACCCCTCGCTGCGTGTCGTCGGGATCGCCGGGGACGCCGAGGAGACTTTCCGGCTGATCAACGAAACCGATCCCGACGTCGTGACTCTCGATATCGCCATGCCGGGCATGGACGGCATGGCCGTCCTTGAACGGATCATGAGGAAGGAACCGCGCCCGGTTATCATGTTGTCTTCCCTGATGCGCGAGGGCTCCGAGCTGCGGGTCGAAGCGGTGCAGAAGGGCGCGGCCGGCTGCTTCAACAAATCGCGCATGGTCGCGCAGGCGGACGAGTTGCTGGACATGATAAAGGAGGTTGCCTACCAGCGCGGCCACCGTTCCGACATTCCGCGCCTGCCGCATTCGATCCTGGGCGCCTGATCAATCCCATCCTTGACGGGCCAGCCCGCGAACGGGCGACGGCGCGCTAAAAGCTCCCCGCTGAACCTGCATCAAATCGACACAAAAGCTTCATCCGTGCGTCACAGACGGAGACTAGCGCCGTGGAGTATCGATTGCAGGGAAAGATCGGGGCGCATGGGACACACACATCGCAAAGAGACAGGCCGGGCCGTCAGTCAGGCCGTGCTGCGCACCGACCAGCTCAACGCGAAGGGGCTTATGGAGCGCGCCTTCGCCTTCGCCTTTCGCGGCCTTGTTTATGCCCAGATATGGGAAGACCCGCTGATCGACATGGAGGCAATGGACCTCGGGCCCGAAAATGACATCGTCACGATCGCCAGCGGCGGTTGCAACATGCTCTCCTATCTCACGGCCGGCCCCCGTTCGCTCCATGCGGTCGATCTCAACACCGCCCATGTGGCATTGGGCAAGTTGAAGCTGGCTGCGGCCCGCCATCTCCCCGGTCATGCCGCTTTCCACCGCTTCTTCGCGCAGTCGGGCCAGCGTGAGAATATCGCGGCCTACCGCCAACACGTGCGACCTCATCTGGACGACATCACGATCCGCTATTGGGAAGGACGCGATCTCGTCGGGCGCAAGCGGATCAACGCCTTTGCCAAGAACGTCTATTCTCGCGGCCTGCTGGGTCAGTTCATTTCCGCAGCCCATGTCGTCGCGAAGCTCTATCGCATCGATCCGCGCGAACTGCTCACCGCCAGCTCCATCGAGGAACAGCGGGACATCTTCGAGCGACGTCTCGCACCGCT